>RHAF01000041.1 GCA_010028775.1 Verrucomicrobiota bacterium
CTCCCCCCCCACGTTGGCATCCACCTCGTCGAAAATCAAAATGGGCACCTCATCCCTTTCCGCCAGCACGGTCTTAATGCCAAGCATCACCCGCGCCAATTCCCCGCTGGAGGCAATCGCCCGGAGGGGTCGGGGAGGCTCCCCCGGGTTGGGGGCAAACATCAGTTCGATGGTCTCTCCTCCCTCGGCTCCTGGGTTTTCCAGCTCCTGCAACAACACCTCCAGCCGGCTCTGCCGGAAGCCGAGTCCGCGCAATTGCTCGGTCACCTCACGGGCAAACAGCGGGGCCGCCTTGGCTCTCGCCTTTCCCAGCACCAGACAGGCCTGCCGGTGTTCTTTCTCCGCCTGCTCCATCTCACGGCGAAGCTTTTTTTCGCTACCCTCCGCGTTTGCCAGCTCCTCCTGTCTTTTTTTCAGATCCTCAAGCCTGGTCAACGCCGCCTCCACGCTGCCGCCGTACTTTTTCCTCAATCCCAGGACCACGTTCAGCCTCGCCTCCATCTCGGCCATCCTCTCGGCGTCCAGACCCACCTGCTCCGCGCGACGCTCGGCCTCCCTGGCCAATTCCCGCAAAACTTCCACCGCCTGCTCGTTCCTCTCCCGCAGCTCCCCGGCCGCCCCGTCCAGCCTCTCCCAGTCGACCAGGGCTTTCTGCACCTTGCCCAGGATCCCCAGCGCGTTTTCCTCCGCGTTCTCCAGCGCCCCGCTGACCTCTGCCGCCAACTCGATGATTCTCCGTCCATGACCCGCCGCCGCATGGTCCCTTTCCAGTTCAACATCCTCGCCGGGCTTTAGCTGGGCCGACTCAAGCTCCTGCACCTGATGATCAATCAGCTCCTTGGTCGAGCCGTCGGTCCCGGCCATCCTTTGCCGAAACTCCACCACCCGGCGGATGGCATCCGTTTTCTTTCCCCAGCATGCCCGGACATCCTCCACCTCTTTTTCCAACCCCGCATGCCGGTCCAAAGCCTTCCTCTGGGTGGCCGGAGAGAGCAACGTCTGATGATCATGCGGGCCGTGCAGATCCACCAAACGATCCCCCAGCTCCTTCAACACCGCCAAGGTCACCGCTGATCCGTTGAGGAACTGCCGCCCTGAACCCGTCGCCCCGATTTGCCGCTTGATGACCAGCGTGCCCTCCGGGTCGGTTTCGATTCCCTTCTCCTCCAGCCATGGGCGAAAAGCTCCCGCCCCGCCCAACTCGCCCTCCACCAGGCAAATTTCCGCACCCGTTCTCAGCAACCCCCGATCCGCCCTTTCTCCCAACAGGAGAAGAAATGCATCCACCAGGATGGACTTTCCCGCACCCGTCTCCCCGGTCAATGCGTTGAAACCCCGGCCCAACTCCCACTCCAACTCCTCCACCACCGCCAGGTTCTTGATCCGGATTCGTCTGAGCATGGATAGTTTCAATAGCATACCTCGACCGACTCATGGGGGAAAATTTCGCACGGGTCGTCCACTTTCTTCTTTCCTGAACCTCCGCCTCAACCTCAACCTAGCTGTCCATGCGAATGACTTTTTTGGGCACCGGAACCTCGCAGGGAGTCCCTATGCTCGCCTGTTCCTGCCGGGTCTGCACCTCCCCCGACCCACGCGACCGTCGTTACCGCTCCTCCGTCTGGCTAGAGGACGAAAACCTCAGTGTGGTCATCGACTCTTCTCCCGACTTCCGTTCCCAAGCCCTTCGCGCGGCCATTCCCCGCCTCGATGCCGTCGTCTACACCCACAGTCACGCCGATCACATCGCGGGCTTTGACGACCTGCGCACCTACTCGGTTAAAAATGGCAACCGTATTCCCATCTACGCCGACCCCTACACCCTTTCCCGTCTTCACAAGGCCTTTGACTATGCCTTTGATGTCAACCACCGCAACGCCGCCTACGTCTGCCCTGAACCCCACAGGATCGAGGGCCCCTTCGACCTGGGACCCGTTACATTTGTTCCTCTTGCTGTTCCCCACGGCGGTATCACCACCACCGGCTTCCGCCTCGATCGCCAGGGGCAACCCAAGGCCGTCTATTTGCCCGACTGCTCCGCTGTCCCTCCCCCCATACGGGACCTGATCCGCAATATTCCGGTCCTGATCATCGATGGATTGCGCGATGAACCCCACCCCACCCACCTGACCATTGCCGAGGCCATTGAGGTGGCACACGATATTCGCGCCAAGAAAACGTGGCTGACCCACCTGACCCACCTGACCCTTCATGCCGAACGGGAGGCCCTGCTCCCCGCCGATGTCCGGCTCGCCTACGACGGCCTACAGCTGGATCTCTAAGTCTTCTCCGCCCCTTCTTCTCCGCTATCTTTCAAGTCATGGTTCGCTTGATCCCGGGTGTTTTATTGGTGGCCTTGACCGGTTGGGCACATGGTGCGGATTCCGTTCCCATGCCTCCTCCCGATCAACCTGACCTGGCTGCCCACACTCTGGTGGTATACAACCGGGCTGATCCCGACTCCCAGCCCCTGGCGGAATTTTACGCCAAGGCACGCTCCATACCCACGGATCGGGTGGTGGGTCTCGACTGCCCGGTCACCGAGGAAATTCCGCGCGCGGAGTACGAGGCCAAAATCAAAAAACCCCTCGAAGATCTCTTTGCCACCCGGGGCTGGATGAAGCGGACGGAGAATTTTCTTTCCAATCCGATTTTGGGAATCGAGAGCTCCGTCCCGGTCCAGCAATCCGTGGAAAACCCCATCTGGATCATGGTTCTGATGCGGGGGATTCCCCTGAAAATAGCCGACGATCCCGCCATTCTGGCCCCGGACAACCTCATGTCCCAGTTGAGAGCCAACGCCGCCGCCGTGGATTCCGAGTTGGCCCTGCTCCCCATCACCGGGTTGCCCCTCTATGGCCTGATTGCGAACCCTTATTTTGCCGACAAACGGATTCGCCCCTTTAGTTCATTCTTCGCCAACTACCTCATCATGGTCTGCCGCCTGGATGCCCCCACCCCGGCAATGGTCCGACGGATGATTCAGGATGCGGTGGAGACGGAAAAAACCGAACTCACAGGACGGGCCTATTTTGATATCCGCTCCATTGAGAAAAAAGAGGACCCGTACTGGCTCGGTGATAACTGGATCGAACGTTCTGCCCTGCTTTTTCAAGCCCGCGGATTCGATGTGGAAATCGATCGCCGCCCGGAGGTGGCCTCCAAACTGGCCCCATGGGACCAGATTGCCTTTTATGCGGGCTGGTACACGGGGGACTTTCGCGGCCCCTTCGAAAAAACCTCCACCCGTTTTCGCCGGGGAGCCATCGCCTACCACATCCACTCGTTCAGCGCCGAGACGGTCCGTTCCGAGACCAAAAACTGGGTTGGCCCCCTCCTGACCCACGGGGCCACCGCCACCATGGGAGCTGTCTACGAGCCCTACCTTCGGTTCACTCCCGACGTCAGCCTTTTTGTCAGCAGCCTTCTTTCCGGACTTTCCTTTGCCGAATCAGCCTATCAATCCCAACTGGCTCTCTCTTGGATGGTGACGTTCGTCGGCGACCCTCTTTATCGCCCTTTCCCGCGTAACTTTTACGAAAATCTGGATGCTGCCCAGACCGCCAACACCCCGGACCTCCCCTGGTTGCGACTGCGCAAGACCCGCCTTCTGGCCAATGCTGGCTCCCTTTCCGAAACCCGAACCTCCGTCAACAAACTCCTCGAGGACTATCCCAAAAACGAGATGATCCTTGAGGGAGCAGCCGACATCTACCGCGATCTGAACGAAAAAAAGGAAGCCTCGCACCTGTACGAGGAAGCCCTCGACCTGGTGGGAGATCAGGAGCCCCGGGACCGGTTGAGATTGCTGATGAAGAGCGCGGATCTGGCCCGCAGGGACGACAAAACCAAAACCGCCATGGATTTTTACGAAAAAACCATGAAAGAGTTCCCCGACGCCTCCAAAGAGCTGGGGTTGGGGGACCGCGCCTTGGCCTATGCCTCAGGCGAGGGAATGGCCGACCTGCCCCCGTCCCTTGCCAAATACAAAAAAGACGTGGAGGAGGCCCAAATCGCCGCAGCAGTCGCCAAGGCATCCTCCCAACCCCCGGCCCAAAACAAACCCGAGGCCACTCCTGCAGACCAAGCGGCCGTGGCCAAAGCTGCCGCAGCACCCCGACCGGCCCTTACCGACCCCTCGCTAAAAAGCTCCACCACCAATTCTCCCACCCCATAGGCGAAAGTTTATCGCCAATCGTGCTTGGGATATTTTCTCTGCAACTCCGGTCGGAGCTTGGGGTAGGTCTTTTCCCAAAATGAATCTAGGTCCCTCGTCACCTGCAAAGGGCGATGATTGGGCCCCAGAATCTCCATCGTCACAACCACTTTGCCACCCCCAATAACCGGAAGCCTCGACAGTCCGTACAAATCCTGGATCTTGGCCGAAATCACCGCTTCCCTTCCCTTGCCGTACTTCACTTTGGCGGACTTTCCACCCGGCAAGTCAATCCTCTCGGGCGCCAGGACCTCCAAGCGGGATTCCCTCTCCTTGCCCATCCAGTTCCGTATTGCGGATAAGACGCTTTTCTCGTTTGCCTGCCTCCAGGTCAGGCAATCCTCGCACTGTGCCTCCAAAACCGTCCGCTGTGCCACCTCATCCCATATCGGCCACTCCCCTTCCTCCCAGGCGCGCGCCGCCGCCAACCGCTCAAGAAGGACATCCGCCTCCGGGCTCCACCCCGGCCAGGCGCACCTCTTCTCCAATACCGCACGGGCCAGCACGGCTGCCGCCGCCGGTCCCGCCTCTGCCTCCTTTCTTTTCTCCTCAAGCACCAGATCCCGGAACTTTACCTGCTCCAGCCACACCACCTTTCGTCCGTTGTCCTCGAAATCCAGTCCACCCTTTTCCGAAAAGTCCTGGGGAAACATCTCTCTCAGCCACTCCTCTTTCACCGCTGTGACCAATCCCAAAACCACCTCCACCTCGCCGTCCGTCCGGCCGATCTCCTTGAGCTCCGCCGCCACCACCAGATTTCTGTCCCGTACCACGCTCTCCCGCGCAATTGTTCCGCTCCTCCCTCCGACCAAACGGCACCGCAGCGTGCCCCCATCTATCCGCCGGCCCAGGTGATCGGAAAAGCCCGCCAGCACGCATTTTCTAAGCTTCTCCCCGGACGCCGGTGCTTCCTCCACTTTCAAACCCATCGAATGGGAGAGACCAAGAAGCCGATCCCTCACGGCAGTTGCCTCCCGGGCTGTTCCCCCGTGGATCCCCATCCTCCCGCACGAGCCGGGGTGGAATCTTTCCTTTTCGGCAAACCGCAGGGCACGGAGCCATACAAAAAGATCACTTTCCTCCTCGGCCTCCCAAAGAATCTCCGCCCCCTCCCCCTTTCTCCCTGCCATTCTCTGCAACAAGGGACGGCCGGAAAGCAGGGCTGCCATGCCTGCCGCCCCGCGCAAGCACCCCTGTATACCAGCCTCAATCAGCATCCGGGCCAAACGCGGATGCACAGGCCAGCCCGCCATTTTTTTGCCCATCTCGGTCAACCTTCCTCCCTCACCCTCGGTTGCCCCCAGATCGGCCAGCAATTTCTCCGCCCGCACCACCGAGCGTTCTTCCGGCGGATCCACCCAACGAAATTTCCTCAACCGACCCGCCCCCGCAGCCGCCAACACCAGAGAGACCTCGGCCAGATCCAGTCGCCGGATCTCCGGCTCCTCCACCTTGGCCCGCTTGCACCAGTCCGCCTCTGTCTCCAGGCGGACACAAACCCCCGGGGCCGTCCGCCCCGCCCGACCGGCTCGCTGCGCCGCCGAGGCATGACTGATTCGTTCGACCAAAAGGGTCTCCAGACCTCGGCGTGGGTCATACTTCGCCATCCGGGCCAATCCGCTGTCCACCACCGCCCGGATTCCTTCCAGGGTCAACGAGGTCTCCGCCACGTTGGTCGACACCACCACCTTGGGCCGCTCGTATCGCTTCAGCGCCGCATCCTGTTCGGCGGGAGGCATCTCGCCGTGCAGAGCCAAAACCACCGCTTCCCGCTGCCCCAACCGCGACTCCAAATCCCTGCGGCAGCGGTTGATCTCATAGGCCCCCGGCAAGAAAACCAATACGTCGCCTTTTCCCTGCCGAATCAGTCGCTCAGCCTCCCTCGCCGCCACCTCCGCCACTCCCGATCCGCTGAGATCTTCCCGTTTGGGCAGATACTCGGTCTCCACCGGAAACATTCTCCCCTCCGATCGCAAAACCTCCGCCCCGATCGACCGTGCCAGCTTCTCCGTCTCCAGCGTGGCCGACATCACCACCAGAATCAGGTCCGGCCTCAGCGTCTCCTGCAGCTCCAAGATTCTTCCAAGGGTCAGGTCACCGTAGAGGTGACGTTCGTGAAATTCATCGCAAATCACCGCCTGGATCCCCTCGAGTTTCGGCCGGCTGATCATCTGCCGGACCAATACCCCCTCGGTGACAAACCGGATTCTCGTCTGGGCGGAGGTTAGGTCATCCAACCGGATGGTGTAACCAACCTCAGCCCCGAGCTCCACCCCCCGCTCTTCCGCCACGCGTTTGGCCAGCATCCTCGCAGCCAGCCTCCGCGGCTGTAAAATCACCACCTGTTCTGCCGTACCCAGAAATCCCCCCTCCAGCAACATTTGGGGAATCTGCGTCGATTTCCCGGATCCCGTCGGCGCCTCGATGACGATTCGCCTCTTGCCGGCCTGCAGAGCCCGGCCCAAGGGCTCGCGTATCTCCTCGATCGGCAATCCACTCTTTGGCATCCCGCCAAACGTAGCCAAAAAGGGACGCAAGAGGGAGACCCTTCGTCCTCAATCTTAATCTTCCACCCTCTGCCACCGTGCCTTACATTCGCCAGGGTCCATGGCGCTCCTCCAAAAACTTCTGCGAACCAAACCGATCGACCACCTGCAACACGAGGCCAAACAGGAAACCGGCTTCGTCAAGGCCCTCGGCCCATGGCAACTCACCTTTCTCGGCATCGGGGCCATCATCGGCACCGGCATCTTTGTCCTGACCGGCACCACCGCGGCGCAGCACACGGGCCCCGCCCTGGTCCTTTCCTTCACCATCTCGGGAGTGGGCTGTCTTTTTGCCGGACTGTGTTACGCCGAGTATGCCGCCATGATCCCCACCGCCGGAAGCGCCTATACCTACGCCTACGCGACCTTGGGCGAGTTTTTTGCCTGGATCATCGGATGGGACCTTATCCTCGAGTATCTCTTCGCCTCCGCCACGGTCGCCGTCGGATGGTCGGGCTACGCCGTGAAGTTTCTGCAAAACTTCGGGGTGCAGATTCCCCCCGCATTGTGTTCCTCTCCTCTTGTCTTCCAGCACGGCGTCTGGAGCCATAGCGGCGCCCTCTTCAACCTACCGGCGGTTCTTGTCTGCCTGGCTGTCACTATTCTGTTGGTCCTCGGCATCCGCGAATCCTCCAACTTCAATAACATCATCGTCATCATCAAGCTTGCGGTCATCGTCCTCTTCATCCTTTGCGGTTCCGCCTACATCAACACCCACAACTGGGTCCCCTTCATTCCCGAGAACACCGGCCGCTTCGGCGAGTATGGTTGGAGCGGGATCATGACCGGGGCCGGTGTCATCTTTTTCGCCTACATCGGCTTTGATGCCGTCTCCACCGCGGCCCAAGAAGCGCGCAACCCGCAGCGGGACATGCCCAGGGGAATCCTTGGCTCCCTTTTGATCTGCACCATCCTCTACATCCTGGTCTCCTTGGTCCTCACGGGAATCGTCCCCTTCAAGGAGCTGGCGGTTCCCGCTCCCGTGGCCCTGGCCATTGACCGTGCTGGCGAAGGGTTGCGTTGGCTAGGCCCCTTGGTTCAGCTGGGAGCCATCGCCGGTCTCAGCTCCGTCGTGCTGGTCATGATGATGGGCCAACCCCGGATCTTTTTCTCCATGGCCAAGGACGGGCTTTTGCCCCAAAGCTTCGCCCGGCTTCATCCCAAATTCGGAACCCCCCACGTCACCACCATCCTAACCGGCCTCTTTGCCTCCGTGATGGCGGGGCTGTTGCCCATCGGCATTCTCGGCGAACTGGTCTCCATCGGGACGCTCCTGGCCTTCACTATCGTCTGCATCAGCATTCTCGTCCTGCGTAAAACGCGGCCGGAGGTTGATCGCCCCTTCCGCTGCCCCGGGCTCCCATGGGTCCCACTCGCCGGAGCCTTGGTCTGCCTCGCCCAAATGGTCGCCCTACCCTTCGATACCTGGTTGCGTTTGCTCATTTGGCTGGCCATCGGCCTGGCCGTTTACTTTTTTTACGGCCTGCATCATAGCCGTCTGAGCGCCAGGCAAAGCTGAAGGCTGACCCAGTTGCTTTGCTGTTAGTTGACCGGCCAAAAAATCAACCGACCGCAGTTCTCGCAGGTGGCATCCGTCTTTCCACCCTTGGCCGCCAAAGTTGAACCTTGGGTCAGCTTCATGTGACATCCGCCGCAGTTGGTCCCGTGAACGACCGGCACGATCGCGGAGTCTTTTTTGTTGGCCAAAATCCGCCGATACTTGGCCAAGAGGCCTGATTCCACCCCGGCGGCCAAAGTCTCAATCTCCTGCAATAGTTCCGCCAACCTTGTCTCCAACTCGGTCTTCTTTTTCTTGAGATCACCCTCTTTGGCCGTCAAATCCGCCTCCTTCACCTTGGCCGCCTCCGCCTCGACCGCCGCCTCCTTGCGGGCCTTTTCTCCCCGGTCCATCAACTCAAGCTCCCGATCCTCAATCTCCTGCACCTCCTTTTCCTCCCGCTGGATCTCGGCCCCAAGGGCGGCGAATTCGTCGTTTTTGCGGGTCTCAAACTGTTGCACCTTGTAGCGGGCGGCCTTGGCCCGGTGGGCCTCCGCCTCCAGTTCGAGCTTCTTTCTCTCCACCTCGGCGTTCTGCGCCTCCAACCGCTTCTTCTCGGCCGAGGCCCGAACCTCCACCCTTCTGTTTTCCAAAGCTTTCAGCTCGGTCGGCCAGGCCGCCAATTCCCGTTCCAATCGCATTTTTTTCTGCTCCCGCTCCTGCAGGACCAGCAATTTTTCCAGCTCAGGCGCCACCCCGCTCATTTCTTTCCCCGTGTCATCTTCTCAACATACTTGGCCAGCAGATCGCACTCCAGATTCACTTTATCCCCCTCTTGGCGTTCCTTGAGGGTCGTCACCTCGTGGGTATGCGGAATGATCCAGACATTGAACTTTCGGCCTTTCACCTTCCCGATGGTCAGACTGATCCCATCAATGGCCACGCAACCTTTGGGCACCAGATACCGCTCCAGCCCGGCCGGAACCCCAACCTCAAGCTCCCAATCCTCGCCCGATCGGGCCCAACGGAGGACCTCCGCCGTTCCGTCGATATGCCCGGTGACAAAATGGCCCCCCACCTTTCCATCCCCCCGGAGGGAGCCTTCAAGATTCACGCGCCCTCCCGGTTGGATTGTCCTGAGATTCGTTTTCTCCCGGGTCTCATCCAATAGGTCGAAAACAAGTTGCTTGCCGGCCGCCTCCGTCACCGTCAGACAGCATCCGTTAACCGCCACACTGTCCCCGGGCTTCGTGCCCGAAGCAAGGGCACCCGCATCCACCGCCATGCTCCAGCCCTGGCCCCGGCGTGTCACGGCCCTGACCAAACCGGCTTCCTCAACAATTCCCGTGAACATACTCTTACTTCGCCCGTCCCAGCTTACCACGCAAGCACAGGTCTTGGCCCGCGCGGAAGGAAAGGGTTTCCCTCCACCCCCAATCCGTCCAACTGGATACCCTGGGAAGCCCATTGACATTCCGCCCGACGAATACGGGAGCCAGATAAATCACCCCTTCGTTGACTTTTCCTGCCTGAATCAACCCCTCAGCCACCTCCGCGCCGCCTTCCACTAAAAGACGGGAAACCCCCTTGCGGTGGAGATCCCGCAGAACAACGGGCCACTTTTTCTTGCGATACACCAAAGTCCTCTCTTTATGCCGGTCCCGGAAAAGATTCGCCCCCTTCGGCAACCTTCCCGACCTTGTCACCACCACCCTCCAAGGCTGTATTTCATCGGCACTTCGCCATTTTGCAGAATCTCGGAATGTCTTTCGCAAGGTGAGCCGCGGGTTGTCTTGGCGCACCGTTTCAGCGCCCACCAAAATGGCATCGCACCCGGCCCGTAGCCTCTGCACCTCCCCCCGGGCTTGCATTCCCGTCACCCATTTTCTTCCCGGCAACACCAAACACCCATCCATCGTCACCGCGAGTTTCAAGATGACCCAGGGCTCTCTCTTTGTCGCCCAGTGCCGGTAATCTTCATTGATCTGATCACACTCTTTTTCTAGTACCCCTCTCGTAATCCGAACTCCTGCCCGCTGGAAGATTCGCTCCGCTTTCCCCTTGTTTCTTGGGTCCACATCCCTTGATCCATAAATCACCCTTCCCACACCAGCCTCGATGATTGCCTTGGTGCAGGGTGGCGTTCTCCCATGGGTCGAGCATGGTTCCAAAGTCACAAAGAGATCCGCACCTTTGGCTCGAGACCCCGCCTTACTCAACGCCTCCACCTCGGCATGGGGTTCCCCGGCTCTCCGATGAAACCCC
>RHAF01000042.1 GCA_010028775.1 Verrucomicrobiota bacterium
GCCATCGACGTGTAGGGGTTGGTTGGCGGGACGCCGCAGGGCGATGTGCAGGACAGCGCGGTTTTCGGTGAAGTTGATTGTTTCGCCGCGAAACATCCGGTCGCGCAACTCCTCCACTTTGGATTCCTTGAGGAGTTGCCGAAGAAGCTTGAGGGTTTCCGGGGTGATCCGGTTTTTGGAGTAATCAAGGAAAAGATCGTTCCAGCGGTGGGACAAATTGGCCGCCCGATTGGGATCTTGGGCAAATAAGTCACGCATCGGTGGAACCGAGGAAGCGTGGCTAGCCAAGGCCTTCCAAGAGGGAAGATCCACAGGACTGGGCATGGCTGAAGAATGGGCGATTGGGGAGCTTGGGGGAAGAATTTATCGATTCGGTTGAGTTTTTCGGGTTCTTGGGGGAGACTCTGGAATGAATCAACGCCTTCTCTTGACTGTCACCTTGTGGGTATTGCTGCCGATCGGGGCCCGGGCGGACGGCGGGGATCTGGAAAAAGCCATTGATAAGGCGGTGGAAATCCTCGACCGGTATGCCAATGAGAAAGAGGACACCGTGCCCGCGGAGGCGTTCCAAAAATGCAAGGGCTTGGCGATCATGAACGTGGTGAAGGCCGGTTTTATCTTCTCCGGGAGCGGGGGAACGGGACTGGTGGTGGTGCGGACAAAGAACGGAAAATGGTCCCCCCCTTCCGCCATCTCCGCCGGAGGTGTGGGGATCGGATTACAGGCCGGCGGTTCGAATGTGGACTATGTCATGCTCCTGAACACAGACGATGCGGTGAAGGAGTTCTCCAAACAGGGCAATTACAAAGGGGGAGTTGAGGCCGAGGGAACGGCCGGATCGGAGGGGCGCAACCTCTCGGCCGGATTGGCGGGCATGTCGGCGATCACCACCTATAGTTTTAGCCAGGGACTCTTTGGCGGGGTCTCCACCTCCGATATGGGGTTTGGTGTGGAGGATGACACCAATTCTGATTTTTACGGGGAGAGTCTCAAAGCCCGGGATATTCTGGCCGGCAAGAACAAACAAACGCCCCCGGCGGTGAAGAAGCTATGGAAAGCCCTGGAGGAGGCGGACCGTAAGACCAAGATCACCTACGAAAATGCCCTCAAGACCGGCGGAACAAAAAAATAGTTTCATGGCTTCAAAAATCTCCGTCCAATACCTTGGACATTCCTGTTTCCTGATCTCCACACCGAGAGCGAAAATTCTCGTCGACCCGTTCCTGACCGGGAATCCACAAGCTGCAGCCAAGGCGGAGGAAGTTCAGTGCGACTATATTCTGTTGAGCCATGCCCATGGAGATCACTACGGGGATGCCATCTCGATTGCGAAGCGGACCGGGGCGACGGTGGTGGCGGCTTACGAACTGGCGCTTCACGCGGGGGCGCAGGGAGCCAAAGTGCATCCCATGGGCTGCGGCGGTGGCAAAGATTTCGATTTTGGAAGGGTTCAACTCACCATCGCTCATCACACCTCTTCTGTCGAGGGGCCTGGTGGGGTGGTCTCTTTGGCGGCTCCCGTGGGATTTCTGATCCAGGCTGAGGGGAAGACGATCTATTTTGCCGGGGACACTGCATTGACCATGGAAATGCAGCTCTTGGGATCGCGCCACACGATTGATCTGGCGCTCTTGCCGATCGGCGACAATTTTACCATGGGTCCTGAGGATGCGGCCGAAGCCGTGCGGATGTTGAAACCCACAGTGGCGGTGCCCATGCATTACAACACCTTCGATCTGATCCGAGTGGACCCTGAAAACTTTGTTCGGGCGGCCGCCAAACATGGAGGTAAAGTTCAAGTGGTTCCCCCGGGGGTAACGCTCACCCTGTGAAAAAAATTCAAGTTACCAACCCGTACAGCGGAAAGCCGGTGGGGGAAGTGGCTTTGCAGGAAGGGAATCAAGTGAGGGCCGTATTGGATCGGGCAGCCGGGGCGTTTGCCGACCGCTCCGGATGGCTGACGGTTCCCCAGAGGATCGAAATTTTGGATAAATTTCAAAAACTGCTGGAAAAAAATCAGGAAACGCTGATCCAACAAGCCCTTTCCGAGGGGGGAAAACCCTTGATCGACACCCGGGTCGAGATGGCGCGGGCGATTAACGGAGTTCGTGTCGCCATGGAGACGATTCCTCATCTCTTGGGCCGGGAGATCCCGATGCGGCTGAATGCGGCCTCGATGCATCGCATGGCTTTCACCTATCGCGAACCCGGCGGTTTGGTTTCCGCCATCAGTGCCTTCAACCATCCGATCAATCTGATCATTCATCAAGTGATCCCGGCGGTGGCCACGGGATGCCCGGTGGTGGTGAAACCCGCCACCAAAACCCCGCTTTCATGCCTGGGTTTGGTGGATCTCCTGCATCAGGCCGGGTTGCCGAAGGAGTGGTGCCAGACGGTGGTTTGCTCCAATGAGGATGCCGAAGTCTTGGTGACGGATCGGCGGGTGAGCTTTTTGACTTTCATTGGTTCCTCCAAGGTTGGATGGGCCTTGCGGTCCAAGCTGGCTCCTGGAGCGAACTGTGTCTTGGAACATGGGGGATCCGCTCCGGTGGTGGTGGAGGAGGACGCAAAGTTGGAGGAGGTGGCTCCGCTCCTGGTGAAAGCGGGATTTTATCATGCCGGGCAGGTCTGCGTTTCGGTTCAGCGGGTCTATGCCCACGAATCCTTAGCTAGGAAACTGGCAGTTCAGATGGCCGAGCAGGCGGCGAAGCTAGTGGTGGGGGATCCGGCAGACCTCAAGACCGAGGTGGGGCCCTTGATCACGAACTCGGAGTGCCAGAGGGTTTCTGACTGGGTGGACGAGGCGGTCAAAAAAGGGGCCAAACTACTTTGTGGAGGGAAGAAAATCTCCGACAGTTGCTACGCGCCGACGGTTCTCTGGAATCCCCCTGAGGACGCGAAGGTGTCCCAAGAGGAGGTCTTTGGGCCGGTGGTCTGTGTTTACAGTTTTACAACCCGCGAAGAGGCGGTGAAAAGGGCGAACGCGCTCCCATTTTGTTTTCAGGCGGCGGTTTTTACCCGGGAAATCGACCGGGCTTTCTTTTATGTGCGGAATCTGCAGGCCACGGCAGTGATGGTCAACGACCATACCGCTTTCCGGGTTGATTGGATGCCGTTTGGCGGGCGGATGGAATCTGGATTGGGGATGGGGGGGATTCCCCGGAGCATGGAGGATATGACGGCAGAGAGGATGTTTGTCCTTAGGACAAACAGCTAGTCAGCGTGATTTCCCGTGGGAGGCGCAGATCTTTAAGGCGACCCCGCCGCGGGCGGCAAACTCCCCGGTGACCACGGCGTGACGTGGGGCGAGGGCACGCACCAGGTCATCCAGGATGCGGTTGGTAACGGCCTCGGCAAAAGAGCCGATGTTCCGGAAGGAGTGGAGATAAAGCTTCAGGGATTTGCTTTCCACACATCGGCGGTTTGGGGTGTAGCGGATGGTGATGGTGGCGAAGTCCGGTTGTCCCGTGACGGGGCAAAGCGAAGTGAATTCCGGGGTGGTGAAAACGATCTCATAGGGGCGATCCGGTTTGGGATTGGGAAACGTTTCCAACCTGGCCAAGGATGGGTTGGCTGGGACGGGAACCTTGCGGCCCAGAAGGCTTAGTCGTGGCATGGCCACACCTTACCCAAGGCGGGGGTCGGAAGAAAGGCTCTGCCCATGGGAATAGTGGCGCCCTTTCCAAGGAAGTCGCCGCCGGAGAGTCTGAAGAAAGGAGTTTGCGGCGATTGCGAGCACAAGGATTTGTCCGAGGGGATGGAGCAGTACCCCGAGGTAGCTTTGGCGAAAACGGTGAGCCAGGGAGAGTCGAAGAGCCAGGATGATGGCGATTTCCACCCAAACCCATGGCCCGCGAAAGGGGGTCAAAAGAAGAACAAAGGGAATGAGAAAGAGTAAAATCTGGATCGATTGAAAAAGCAGAAAAGCCGCCAGATTGCCATCGAAACTGGGATAAAGGTTTTTGGTGAAACCCTGCCAAACATCCTGGAAGCATGTGTACATTCTGCAGCGGACGAGGGCGATGGAGTGCCCCGGATTGGTGGCATCAAAATTCAGAACCTTGAAACCAGACCCCCGCATATTCCGGGCTATGGCAATATCCTCCACCATATGATTCCGGACGGATTCATGACCTCTGATTTTTAGGTAAGCGTCGCGACGAAACAACACGAACTGGCCGTTGGCTGCCCCAAAGCAGCGAAGTGGTCCTCGGGCCCAGTGGGGCAGGTAAAACAGGATGAAGAGATGGACAAACGGTATGACCAGGCATTCACTCCAGGTGCGTGCCTCCAAAAACGGCCAAAGGGAGACGAGATCAGCTTTTTCCATGTGGGCGATATTGACGGCATGTGAGATGGCGATATCGGAAAAACGGGTGTCGGCGTCGACGAACAACAGATAGTCGCCTTTGGCCTCTTGGGAAAGCTGGTGGCAGGCCCATGGCTTTCCCACCCAACCCTGGGGCAAAGGCTGCCCGGAAATCAGCCGGATTCGCGGGTCACCCTTGGCCCGTTGCTGAACGAGGGCGGCGGTCCCATCGGTGGAGTGATCGTCGAGGATCAGGATTTCGAGAATCGGAAAGTCACTGTCTGAAAGCGTGCTGATACAAGGGCGAAGCCTGAGTTCCTCATTTCTGGCCGGAATCAGCACAGAAAGACGGGGAGGGGGTGTCGCTACGGAGGTTATGCGGGGGAAACGGAAGCACTTGAGATTCAGGAGGTAGTTTCCGGCGATCAAAAGAAGGCCCAGGAGGATGAAAATGTGAAGCAAAAGCATGGTGAATATTAAGTCAGCTTATCAAACCGTATGGGTATTGAGAATTTTAAGATCCGACCAGATCCTGTAAACTTATATAGTTTTTATGCATATAATATTAAAAATATATATACCTATACACAAATGACTTACGTACAACATTTTTTAAACTTCTTGCTAAAAGTCGCCGTTTTTATGATAATCCATGAATACATTATGAACAAGTTCTGGAAAAATCTTAATTGTTTGGCCTCGGATCACGTCCTTCCGCCGGCCTTGGTCTCCATTTTTAAGAACGCCTTGGGGGAGGATTCTACTTCCCTGAAGTATTTGACCTTCGTTCTCTCTCCCAACGGGCCTGGGGGTCAGATTGACCGGGATATCCTCGAGGAGAACTTCAATATGGTGGATACGGCCCGAAAATACCACCTGTCCCTGCCCGAAGTGCAGAAGGCGATTCAGATGTTTGTCGAACGTCGGGCGATCCCGGTTCGCGAAGGTGCGCCCACCAAAGAGGTGGGGGGATTGAACGGCCGCAATGGAAACGGACATGTGGCGGCTCGTCGCCAACCGCCCCCCTTGGGACCCTATCCGGTTTGCGGTTCGACCATTTCACGGCTCGACTCCCGCCGCAGCGATGCCGGTGAGGTGGTGGAAGTAGGGGAGGGTTTTGCCATGGTCTATTGGGCCAAAGCCCAAAAGAAAACCAAGGTGGCGATCGCCCGGCTACGTGATGTGCGGCTCTTCAAGGTGAAATCCCCCGCCGGGGCCGATGAGGGATCGCCCTCCAAGCCCAAGCGCAATGGTCACAGCTCCAGTAAGAGCAAACGCAACGGGCTGGTCGCCAAGGTGAAGGCCCGTTCCACCGGCAAGTCGGTCGTCCGCCTCGGTGGCAAAAAGCGCCGCTAAGCCGGCTCCGGATCCTTCCTCGGATCCCTGGCTCCCCAGCACCCGTCTATTCCCGCCCTACTTGTGGCCGGAGGTCTTTGGGCGCACCGCTCCCGTGGAGGTTGACCTGGGGGCGGGGGATGGGATTTATGCGGAAGCCCGGGCCCGCCGTGAGCCCGAAAGGGATTTTGTGGCGGTCGAACGGTTACTGGGACGGGCCACCAAAATCGCCAAAAAGGCTGTCCGAGGGGAACTGCGAAATCTGAAAGTCCTTCGTTTGGAATCTGCTTACTTCATCAAGAATCTCTGTTCGCCCGGTTCTTTGGATGCCGTGACCCTGCGGTACCCCGATCCTTGGCCCAAACGACGGCACCACGGCAACCGCATCTTAACCACCGCCTTTGGCGCAGACTTGGCCCGGGCCGTACGCTCCGGGGGACAGCTTAAGCTGACGACCGATGACAACGACTATTTTCAGTGGGCCTGCGCTGAAATGGACCACTGTTCCAACTGGCAAGTCCAGATGGACTGGAGCGGGGTGGATGAACCCACGAGTGAATTTGAGGAGCAGTTCAAACAAGAGGGGCGGAGCGTCCACCGCCGGGGCTGGATCCGAAAATAAGGGTCGGTTTAATCCGTCCGACTGAGGCGCTGCACCTTGTCGCCGGCCAAGAGGTCCCTTGCGGCCAGTAAACGTTTGAGGGTTGTCTCCGGATCGGGACAGTGCTGCAAATAAGGTCTGATCTCCTCCGCCGTCAGAGATCCCAGGGGCTGTCCGGGAAACCAGTGGCCCCCTTGGCCGAGCAGGTTGTACCGCATTCGGGCGTACTCCACGAGGTCGTAAGCCACTGCCAGGTTGTGGAGACGCAGGATTTCACGAAAATTGGCCTCCTTGGGGCATTCCGACCAGTGAGGGAGGCCTCTTTGCCACTCCTCCCTCCATCGGGCGGGCAAGGAAGTTTCCCATTGTTCGCGTAGGCGTGTCTCAATGGGCGGGAGGATTTGGTCCACGTCCCGGAGCTTTTCCAGCGCGGAAACATGCTCATCGAAATCCGTGGGTTTGGAGGCCCCGATAGAGAGGGTGTGGACCCTGGGATCACGCAGGCAAAAAAGCGTATTAAAGGCCATCGGGCTGAGCGGGGCGGTCAGATCCGTGAGAACTTCCGGCGGTTTGTAGAGCATGCCTCCCTTGTCATTGGGACTGATGATGAAAACCCCCATATCGTTCCTGTAAGCGGCCTCAAGGGAGTGGTCGTGCTCCTGAAAGATGTAGTACCAATGGAGATTCACGTAATCAAAACGCCCCCCGGAGACCAACTCCTCCACCAGTTCGGGGGAACCGTGGGTGGAGAAGCCGACCCAACGACAGAGCCCCTTTTTTTGCCATTCCCGTGCGCGGTCCAGGCATCCCCCGGGCCGAACGGTCCATTCCATGGTTTCCCGGTTGTTGATCCCGTGGAGGGAAAAAAGGTCCACCCTGGGCTGTTGGAGACGTGAAAGTGAGGTCAGGAAGACCTTCTCGAAATCACCAGGGTCGGCCTGAGGCGCGACTTTGGTCTGAAGGATAAAATCGTTCCGGTGAACTTTCTGGAGAACGGTTCCCAGTTGGGTCTCGGAGGTTCCATATCCCCGGGCGGTCTCAATGTGCCGAATACCCAATTCCAGCGCGCGGAGGACGGTTTTTTCTAGATTGGCCTGGTTGTCGGGGGGAATGGGTTGCGGGGGATCCTCATCCCAGCGGTGTTGGAACCGCATCCCACCGCACGTCAAAACCGGCATCTCGAGGCCGGTGCGGCCGAAGCGTCGTGTTGGGATCACTCTCCGGGGAAATCGAGCAGGTGGTGGACCTTTAGCCCGATCTTTTCGAGTCTTTTACGTCCTCCGAGATCGGGCAGATCGACCAAAAACGAACCGGATTCCACCACCGCGCCAAGCGAACGGAGCAGGAAAACGGCGGCTTCCGCCGAACCGCCAGTGGCAATCAGATCATCCACCAGCAGGACGCGCTGGCCTTTTTTGACGCAATCCTGGTGCAATTCCAGGGTTCCCGAGCCGTACTCCAGGGCGTACTCGCGGCTGACCGATTTGGCGGGCAGTTTGCCCGGCTTGCGAACGGGAATGAAGCCGGACCCGAGGATCTGCGCGACGATCCCACCCAGGATGAAACCCCGCGCCTCGATCCCGGCCACGAACTGCGGGGGGGCGGAGCGAAAAGGCTCGGCCATCTGGCGGCAAGCTTCAGCCAAAGCCTGGGCATTTCCCAACAAGGGGGTAATGTCGCGAAACAGGATCCCTTTTTTGGGATAATCCGGAACCGTGCGAATATGGGCGGCCAGAGGATTCGAACTCACGACAGCGTAGACTCGCCAAGCCCTATGGAGAGTGCAAGTCCCGGCGCGGTATTCCTACTCGACAGGGGGCAGGGAAATGGAGAACGTAGGTTGATGAGCGTACAGATTCATACCAGCAAGGAAGGCAACGGCACCGTGGTTCAGCTTCAGGGCAAAGTGGATGCCACCAGCGCCCCGTCCGTGGAACAGGCCTTGGTGGGGGCGATTGAAAAAGGGGAGAAGAAGCTGGTTTTGGACTGCGCCTCCCTGGATTTCATCAGCAGCGCCGGGCTTCGCTCCCTTCTGCTGGCGGTGAAAAAGATGAAGGCGGCGGGCGGATCGATCTCCTTGGCGGCCCTCCAGCCCCATGTGAAAGAAGTTTTCGATATCAGTGGTTTCTCTGCCCTGTTCACCATTCACTCTTCCCGGGCGGAGGCCCTGAAATAGCCCTCCACTGGAATTCCCGTCGCCTGATCGGGGATCTTGGTTTGCTTAGTTTGTGCCCGTTGGGGCTGTTTTGGACTTCCGCAACATGAGGATGTTTTTGTCCCCCTCGCGGCGGTACTTGGCCTCATCCATCATCTGACGGACAAGGTGGATTCCCAGTCCGCCGAGCTGGCGGTTTTCGATTGGGGTATCCAGGTCGGGTTGTTCGATTTCCAGGGGGTTGAACTCACGACCCCGGTCCTCAAACTCCATCTCGATCTGTCCCTGATTGTGCCGGAAGGTGATGTGAATGGGGTGGATTCCCTCCTCATCGAAACCGTATTTGATGATGTTGGTGAGGATCTCCTCAATGGAGACCAGCAGGTGGTACCGCAAACGGCCCCCGATATCGTGCTGGGTGGCGAAGCTTTCAAAAACCGAGTTCACGCGGAGGAGATCCTCGATCCGGTTTTTCACCGTGACACGCACCTCGGGATTTTTCATGTGGCGGAAAGGAGAAGGGACTGTAATCCGGCAAGGCGGAAGACCTGGGCCACATCAGGGGCGACTCTCTCCAGGCCGAAGTCATGGCCGGAGGCTTTGGCGGTCTTGCTCGCATCGATGCAAAGATGGACGAATGCGGATGCGACGTAGGGGACGGCGGTAATATCAAACCGGACGGGACCCCGGTGGGATGAGACCAGTTTGCGGACTGAATCGCGAATTTCTCCGACACGAACCGCGTCCATCCTTCCCTGGATGAAGAGCCGTAGCGTCCCATCCCTGATCTCATGGGTGATCGGAGGGGTGGGGCCGCCTTCAACGAGGTGATCCATTCCGGTCAGGGCGAAAACCCGGCGGATTTCCGGGGCACACTCCACCACACGGAAAGTTCCGTTGCGGCGCTGCAGTTCGCGGGCTGCCTCGAAAATCAGGCGAAGGACGGCGGAACCGATGTAGGTGACATCCCGGAAATTGCAGGTGAGGTGGGTGGGCTGGCGGTCGAGTTCGGAGCGGATGGGGGCCTTCAACTCCTGACTGGCCAAGGTATCGAGCCTTCCCAGAAAAGTGAGGACCGTGCCGGAACCGTCCCGCTTAACCTGCATGAGTTCCATGCAATCATTCTGACCAAGAGGAGGTTGCGGGGCAATCCCGCGTTCCGCCTCACCCAAGGGAGGGGCAGGGCGTCAGACCCGGGCCGCGTCGACGTATTTTTTGTTCATTTCCCGAAGGCGGCGACTGAGGATGGTGGCCAGACCGATGAGGAGCATTCCCCCGAGCTTATGGTTGTTGTTCATCAGGAAATCTAACTGTTGGAGGGAGAGCCGCCAAACGACGGAAGGCTGCAGGGGAGTGATGGTGGCGGAGGTGGGGCCAGGATCAAAAACGGAGATTTCGCCGAAGGTATCGCCAGGTTTGAGTTTGGCTAACTCCACCTCGGAGGACTGACCCTGTCGGCGGACGGAAAGGAGGCCCGAGGCCACGATATACATGCTGGATAGTTCCTGTCCCTCTTCGATCAGGTTATGTGGGGGTTCAACACTGACGTATTCGCCATATCCGGCGAGCGCGGAACGGGCCTCGTCGGTAAAGTGGGTGGTAATACCGGAAGCGGGAAGAGTTAGGTGGGCGAGGGGGTCGGACATAATGGCCATTAAAGGCGAGAATCAAATTCAGGTCAAATGCCCAAGCTTGAGCACCCTTTTGAGATGCCTATGATTAAAAGCGGACGGGTGGCAGAGCGGTTTAATGTACCTGACTCGAAATCAGGAGTAGGGGAAACCCTACCGTGGGTTCAAATCCCACCCCGTCCGATTCTGCGAGGATGCGCCAATCTAGTTACCCCTCTAGGAGGAAAGATTCACCCCGAGTCAACGCAGCTAGGCCCACCTCCAGTCCAATGACTCCCGCAACTATGCCCCCACCGGAACGGATTTGGGGTGGATTCTATTTCTTGTCGGGCCGATTCTCAGGACCGCGGCGGGC
>RHAF01000043.1 GCA_010028775.1 Verrucomicrobiota bacterium
CATTCGGTTTTCTAGCCATGTTGTCTGTATCTCCTTGGTTTTTGGTTTTGGGTTTCGTTAACGAATCAGAGGCGAAGATGCCCTTCCGCGGACGCCTGACAACTCTTTTTTCCGAGGGAAAACGGGTTTTTCACAAGTCCATAAAGCGTGTTCCGGACCCTCGGCTCCCGCCCGGCTCCCCGGATGACCCTCTCGATTTCCTCCGGCTCCATTCTTTCGCCATGCCTCCCCCCGCTGGAACGGGTGATTGATTCCTCATAAAGGGTTCCTCCAAAATCGTTGCATCCCCAGGAGAGGGAAACCCCAGCCTGCTCCCCACCCAGTTTGACCCAGCTGGTCTGCAGGTTGGGAATCGAGTCACCCAGGACTAATCGGGCCAAGGGATATAGACGTCTCGCCCGCCTCCGGATTCTCGCTTCCAGACGTTCCATGCCCCCGTGCTGACGGGCAAGCAACGGCCCCAGCCGGTTTTGGTACGGAATAAAAGCCAGCGGAACCAGCTCGGTGAATCCGCCCGTGCTATCCTGAATTTCCCGCAGGACGTCGAAATGCGCCCGGATGTCGGACCAGCTCTCCACATGCCCGAACATCAGGGTGGCGCTTGAGGGCAAGCCGGCGCGGTGGGCCGCCAGGACAATCCTCACCCAACGAGCCACCGGGAGTTTGTTGCGTGAAATTTTTCGGCGCACCTCATCCACCAGGATTTCCGCCGCCGTTCCGGGAATCGACGCCACCCCTGCGGCCCGCAACCTGGCCACCATCTCCTCCGGGTTACAACCGGACTTCTCGCAAAGGGAGTCGATTTCCATCGGTGAAAAGGCGTGAAGATGCATCCGGGGAAAGGCTTCGCGCAGCGCCCGGACAAGATCCAGATAGTAGTCCGGCTTGAGATCTGGATCGATGCCTCCCTGCAGACAAACTTCAGTCACCCAAGGGGTTCTCCCCACCCGGGCCACCACCTCGTCGATCCGATCCGAAGTGGCCCCCACCGTTCCCGGTCTTCGCCCAAACCCACAAAACGAACATCCAACATTGCACACTCGCGTGAAGTTGGCGTTTCGGTTCACCACGTAGGTCACCACGCTTCCGTTTTGCCGCCGGTTTTTTGCCTCTGCTTCCGCCGTCAGCTCGGCCAATTCCATCTTCCAGGGACTCTTCATGCGCTCCCTCCCTGGTAAAAATCCCGCACCGCCCTTTCCCATCGGGAATCCATCCACTCCGCGGACTGGTGACTGGGATAGACCGGCAAGCGCTCAACCAACTCCCTTCCCTCCTGCATACAAGCCTCCCCGTAGAACTTCAGTTCCGCCCAAGGCCGGGTCGGATTCACCTCGTCCCGGGCCCATGAGATTCCACCGAGATCGTCCAACCATGGAAGCAACGCTTTCCAACCGGGCTCGAGGTTGGGGGGAATCTGCACCGGGACTCCGGGCGCCCAATCCCTCCATGCCTCAAACATTTCCCGGTACTCCTCATGCGAAGGACTCCTCCCCGCCGGCCAACCGGATCCCGCATTCGGCACGTAGCGTTGGATCAGAATCTCCTGCAGGTGCCCGAAAGCCGCGTGCAGTTCCGCCAACTGCCCCAACGAACGGAGTCGCGAATCCTGGCTCTCTCCCCACCCGACCAAAATCCCGCTGGTGAAGGGAACCTTGGCTCTTCCTGCCGCCTCAATGCCCGCGATTCGTCCCTGGGCCCTTTTTTCCGGGGCCATCGCCGGTTCGTCGACCACGCTCTCCAACATCATGCCCATCGAGACGTAAAACGGTCGCAACCGTCTCAACTCCCCCTCGGTCATCCGGCCGAAATTTCCGTGGGGAAACAACCCCTTTTCCCGGCACCTTTCGGCCACTTGGCCAGCCATGTCCCAAAAATCCCGATACCCCCGCCGGGCCAATTCCTGGGCGATGTGCGGCATCCCTCCAGGACGTTCACCGGAAAGGACCAACACCTCACGGGCTCCGCCTTCCACCGCCCCGGCCAACACCCGGTCGATCTCCTCTTCCGCGATCAGGCCCTCCCGTTCCGAGCGAAATCCGCAGTAGCCGCAATGCCACGGGCAGTCGTGGGTCAGCACCAGCGTGATCGACCGGGAATAGGTCACCGGGGAGGAGGATCGTGGCTCCACCGCACACCCGACTGGCTCTTCGCAAACGTCTTTCAAGAGGGCTACTTTCCCCCTAAAAATCGACGATGGCTCTGCGTGAAGCAAGACCCTTCCTGATCATGGCCGCCACCCTCCTGGGGGCCTGCCTTTGGCTGGCTTGGTGGATTCCGGCCACCCTTTCTTTCCTCCTGCTGGTCGGGCTGTTGGCCTTTTTCCGGGATCCCGATCGCACCCCGCCCTCCGATCCCCTCGCCCTCGTCAGTCCGGCCGACGGCAAGGTGATCTGCGTCGATGAGGCGGAGGATCCCTGCTTTGGCCGGGGAAAATTCCGCCGCGTGGGCATTTTTCTTTCCGTCCTCGATGTCCACGTCAACCGCAGCCCCTGCGCAGGCCTTTTCGAGAAAACCCATTACTCCGCCGGTGAATTTCTTGATGCCCGCCACCTGGAGGTCGACCTCCGGAACGAGAACCAAACCTGGCTGCTCCAGACCTCCCGCGGCACCGTCCTCATCCGCCAGATTGCCGGCCTGATCGCCCGCCGCATCGTTGGTTGGAAAAAACCCGGCGACTCCGTCCAAATGGGGGAACGTTTTGGGATGATCCGCTTCGGTTCACGCACCGATCTGTACTTTCCCATCGCCTGTACCCCCAAGGTTCAACCCGGCCAAAGGGTGGTGGGGGGAGAAACGGTGATCGCCACATGGCCCGCCTGAAAAACCGCCCCCTCCTCCGCGCTTCCAAGGGGGCAGCCTACCTGCTGCCCAGCCTGATGACCGCTGGAAACCTTTTCTGCGGCTTCATGGCGGTGCTCCAGATCATCCAGGGAAGCCTGCTTCAGGCCTCGGATGACTCCGCTTGGATCCAACACTATGAAACCAGCCTCCTCTGGATCCTCGGTGCCTTCATCTTTGACATTCTTGACGGACGTGTCGCCCGCTTGGGTGGACATGAGAGCGCCTTCGGTCGCGAATTCGACTCCCTCGCCGATGTCATCTCCTTTGGAATCGCCCCCGCCCTGCTCGTTTTCAAAATCGTTCTCGCCGAACTTCCCGCCCGCCTGGGATGGATGATCGCCTTCATCTATCTGGTTTGCGGAGCCATGCGTTTGGCCCGCTTTAACGCCCTCGCCCTCCAGCCCGCTCCGGCCAACCGCTCCAAGGACTTTACGGGTTTCCCCATCCCTGCCGCCGCCGGTTTGGTGGCCTCCGTCACCCTGCTCCTTCTCCAGTACTATGAATCGGACCGCGTGATCGGTGACTGGAAATACCTTCTGGCCGGGCTCCTCCTCTTCCTCAGCTTCATGATGTTCAGCAAGGTCAGCTACCCCAGCTTCAAGACCATCGACTGGCGGACGCAGAAACCCGTACCCCGCATGCTGCTGATTGTCGCCGTTCTCGGGGTCGTCGGCATGACCTACCGTTACTCCCTCGCCTTTCTTTTCACCGCCTATCTGCTCTACGGCTTCGTACGGCCAAGGTTAAGCCAGAGGCTTCGGCAGGAACTGGAGGAGGAAAACCGGCGTCCGACCGGATGATCAGTGGAGGCCGAGGCGGATCAGAAGATTCGTGAAAACCGGAAGCTCCAGCAGGATGCAATAGGTGAAAACCGCGCCGGCCACACCCAAAAGCCCGGCAATCGCACCGATGCAACGGATGATGTAGGAGATCTCTTCGGTTTCCACGACGGCATGGTAATCGGAACGCCGTTCGTTTGGCAATGCTCCGGATTCCGGCCCGGTCTTTATTTGGGGATTTTAAATTCACCCCTTGCGTTGTCGTTGTCAGTTCTCAGGTCCTTGCCCCGGGGGAGGCGGATGGCCGTTGACCACGCTATTTTTCCGTCCTGCTTGGCCCGCACCCCGTCGAATCGCACCGCCTCGCCCACCGACTGTCCTGGGGCGATTGACCCCAGGTAAAATCTCCGGGTATCCCCCCTCACCTCGATCTCCAGCACGGGCGAATTCACTGTCTCCGTGCCCCGATTCTGCACCACGACCGTCAGTTTTCCCGCTGGGTCAAACTGAACCCCGGCCACGGCCAGATCGACGATCCCCCTTTGGTTTCTCTCAAGAATCCGCTGCAAATTCACCACTCCATAACCCGTCTCGTCGTCTTTTCCCGCCACCCCGGTATCGTCAGCATATTGTCGCAGGAGTTCGGCCACTTTTGGTCCACTCAGGTTGGGCTCCTTGGCGAGGAGGGCTGCCACCACCCCGCTGACCAGCGCCGTTGAAGCCGAGGTGCCGCTTACTTTGACCATTCCCCCCGGGGGACCATCGGCTTCCACCCCGTACCCGGGAGCCACCACGCTCACGCTGGGCCCCCGGTTGGAGAAATAAAGGTGTTGCCGCTCCGCATCCACCGATCCAACCGAAACCACCCCGTCATAGGCCGCCGGATAACTGACGCGGTTGACCGCTTCGTTGCCCGCCGCCGCCACCAGCACCACGTTTTTGGAAATGGCATAGGCCACCGCATGGCGCACCACCGAACTGTCCCCATCCGAACCCAAGCTCATGTTGATCACCTTTGCCCCCCGGTCCGTCGCCTTGAGGATCGCCTCCGCCAGGGAAAAACTGTTCCCGACCCCGTCGCCACTCAGGACCGCAAACCCAAGAATCGTCGCCCCGGGCGACGCCCCCTGCACGGATCCCGGAGAACCGGTGATCAAAGAAAGCATTGCCGTGCCGTGCCCTGCCTCGGCTCCCTTCAGGTTTTCGGTGTTTTCAATCGAGGTGTCCAGCAAGGCCACTTTCACCCCTTGACCCCAGCTTGATGTCACCGCCTCCGCACCCATCATCTCCATCGAGCGTTTCCCCACTTCCCGATAATAGTTGCCCCCGGCAGTCAGAACCTCCAGCGGCACTTTGGGAACCGCCACATAATAATTACTCCCCATGGATGCAACCTCCGAGGATGAAACCGCCTTGAGCCACGAACCATCCTGGACCCGCAGGGCCAACAGGCCGTCGATCCTTCCCAACAGGGATTCCGCAGGCATCGAGGTGATGAACTTTTCATAAGCCGCCCGATCCTTAAACTGCAGAATCTTCTCCCCTGGGATCGCCCGTCCGGCCCCGGTTTCCAAATCCCCGACCTCCTGGCCCGCTATTCCGTTTGTTTTCGGGTTGGTTGCCTGGGGCCCTCCTTTCATTGCATCCAACTGCCTTGTCTCGCCCCCCAAGTTGGAGACCCCCGTGGATTGCGGACTGCCGGGGAACCAGTCCGGTTGGATCACCCACCCAAGCAGGATCAACAACCCAAGCACCGCCGCCCAGATTCCCCCACGTTTCACCCCGCTAAACTACCCATTTGCCAGCGCAGGAAAACCCCTTGTCACACCCCATGCCGTTGGACGATGATTTTCTTTCAGGCCGGTGTGGCGGAACTGGCAGACGCGACGGACTCAAAATCCGTTGCCCGCAAGGGCGTGTGGGTTCGACCCCCTCCACCGGTACCGTTTTGGAAATTGTTTCAAGACCGGTATTGGGATCGATTTAAATTCCATCCCCATACGACCGGATCAAAAAAAATTCTCCTGAACGGCCGACAATCTCCCACTTTGCCGGATCAAATTCCTCCCGGAAAACGTGGCGCAGGATGATTCCCTCCACCCTCTGACCCTTGCCCAAGCCCGCTCGAAGTTCCTCGGGTTTTTCAAAGAATCGCCCCTTGGCCTCCGCGGGAGGTTCGACCACCACATCCGCATCCGCCGGGTTGATCCAGACCCTCCGATCGGTGGTGAAAAGAAGGCCAGCCGCCCGAGCCCGGTAGATAAAGAGCCTCTCCGGCTGATGTTTTTCCACCAACTGTGCCAGCGATCGCACACTCGCTTGCCTTCCAAGGAGATCGTTGATCCTCTCCATTTCCAGACAGGCCCCATGCCATATCAAGATGGCCACCCCGGCCAAAGCCCCCACGCAGGTCAAAGGTTTTTCCCTCCTTTTCCATGCCACCAGCCCCAGGCTGACCACCGCGAAAGGCACCCCAATCAAATAGGGAATGGAGGGATAAACCCCGGCGGCCTCCGACCAAAAGAATTGGACGGACCATAGAAACGGACTGAAAACCAGCAGGATGCCCCAAGCCGTCCCCCACCCGATTTTCGTCCAGGCCGAGCGAGTTCCTTTTTCCAGCCAAGTTGCCAAAGCCAGGGCCAAAGATGGGTAAAGCGGAAGAATATAGGTAAGAAGTTTGGATCCGCTGCAACTGACGAGTCCAAAGGGCACCACCACTGTTGAACCCAGAGCCCACTGAACCGGGGACAGGGATCGTTCACGGATTTTTTTCCAGGTAGCCAGGCTCAGGCCGGGTAAAAATCCGGTCCACGGAACAGCCCCCAAGGCCAAAATCGGAAGGAAAAACCAAAACGGCTTCGACCTCCCATGGGTGGTGCTGGCAAACCTTTCCACCAACTCATAGCCCAGGAAATATTTCCAAAGTTCGGGGTATTTCCAACTCACCGCCACAAACCAGCTGAGGGAGACCCCCGTCATCAAGAGCATTCCCTTCCTCCAAGGAAGTCCCAGTCTTTGCCCCCCAGCCCGCAAGGCCACCGTCCAGGCCAAGGCGGCCGTCAGGGGAACCACCCAGGCCATCGGGCCTTTGGCCAAAAACCCAAGCCCCATGCAAAGGAAAAAAAGAAATCCGGCCTTACGATCCGGATCCCCCGTACCCACCCGCACCAAACAGGCCAAGGCCGACGTGATCCAAAAGGTCAGGGTGGTGTCTAACGTGATCTGCCGGCCCAAGGCGTATGGTTCCAGCATCGATGCCAAAATCAGGGCCGCCATCCACCCCAGCCTTCGCCCCCCCAGCCTCCATCCCATCCAACCCGTCAGCCAGATCGTCCCAAAAAAGGCCAAGGCGGAGGGCAGACGAGCCGTCCACTCCGAAATGCCCAGGATGCGGTACCCGGCCGCACCAACCCAATAGACCAGGGGTGGTTTGTAGAACTGCTCAATCCCATTGAGCCGCGGAACCAGATAGTCCCCGCCGCCCATCATTTCTCTACCGATCTGGGCAAATCGACCCTCGTCCGGCTCCAACAACCCGAAGGAGCCCAAAAATGGAAACGCCACGCAGGCGGCAAAAATCGCCAATCCCCACCGATCCCTCCGTGTCATTTCCCAACCCATCCGCCGATCATGCCCGCCTCAACTTAAACTTAAACTTAAACTTAAACTGCCGCTGTCCTCGCTTGAAACCGAACGCCTTGTCCTCGATTCTCTGGAGATGTGCGGCATCGCCGGCTTCACCACGCATCGTCACCTACCGGACAATCCGGAGGCGGCTCTCCGGGGCATGACCCAAGCCCTCTCCCACCGCGGGCCGGATGCCGAGGGCGCCTACGCCGATTCCGCCGTTCGTTTGGGTCATCGGCGTCTCAGCATTCTGGACCTGGCAGGCGGCGGGCAACCCATGTCCTCCGCCGACGGCCGTTGGCACATTGTTTTTAACGGGGAGATCTACAACTATCTGGAGCTTCGCCGGGATCTGGAGGCCCGGGGCGCGGTCTTTCAAACCCAATCCGACACGGAGGTTCTTCTCCAGGCCTGGGCGGAGGATGGCGCGGATTGCCTCCCCCGTCTCAACGGGATGTTCGCCTTTGCCATATGGGATGCCCGGGAAAAGAGGCTGACCCTGGCCCGCGACCCTCTAGGCATCAAACCCCTCTACTACGCCAATCACCGGGGCGAGCTTCTTTTCGCCTCGGAGCTTCGCTCCCTCCTGCGGTTCACGGGGTTCAAACCCGGCCTCGATCCCGCCTCGATCAACAAGTACCTCGCCCTCGGCTATATCCCCGCTCCCTCCACCGCCTACGCCGGGGTCCGCAAGCTGGAGCCGGGACAGATAGTCGTCTGGTCCCCCGCCGGTCGACGCACCGAATATTTCTGGGATCTTCCCATCGAGGACAATCCCGTCGGAGCCGGAACCTTCGACGAGTCCGCCGAGACCACCCGGGACCTGCTCCGGGAAGCCGTTCGCTACCAGCTCCGCAGCGATGTCGAGGTGGGCATCCTTCTCAGCGGGGGTATCGACTCCAGTGCTGTGGCCGCCTTGGCTGCCCCGCTGGCCGGAAAAAAACTGCACTCCTTTTCCATCGGTTTTTCCGAAGCCTCCTACAACGAACTCCCTTACGCCGAAATGGTCGCACGCAAGGTCGGCACGGAACACCATCACCAGACGCTTTCACCCGCCGAGGTGGCGGGCGCCCTGCCCCAAATCTATCGCGGGCTGGACGAGCCGTTGGGGGACGCCTCTCTCGTGCCCACTTGGTTTCTCGCCCGGTTGGCCGCCTCCCGGGTGAAAACCGTGCTGGGCGGGGACGGCGGCGACGAACTCTTCGCCGGCTACCCCAGTTTTCAGGCCCACCTGCTGATGGAGCGGCTCTCATTCCTGCCTGTTGGGGTTCGCAACGCCATTAACCATGTCATCCAACGGATGCCTGTTTCCCACAACTATAAGAGCATCCCTTTTCTCCTGGCCCAGTTTCTCAAAGGCCTCGGATTGCCCGCCGAGATTCGCTTCCTCCTTTGGATGGGCGCCTGCGGCAATCACGAGCGGCGGGACCTCCTGGCGCCCGATGTCCGTCAGGAGCTTCACCGCCACAACGCCTTTGAGGATGTCACCCGGTTGGCCTACCGCAGCGGCCTGTCCGGTGGTCTCGAGAGGATTTTCTACCTCTGCACCAAGCTCTACCTCCAGGAATGCGTCCTCATGAAGGTGGACCGGGCCAGCATGGCCCACTCCCTTGAAGTGCGCGTTCCCTTCCTCGATATCGATCTCGTCACCCACGCCTTCTCCCTGCGGGCGGACTACAAGCTCCGGGGCCGCCAAACCAAGCTGATTCTCAAGCAGGCGCTAAAAAATGATCTCCCCCCCGCCATCCTGCAAAGAAAAAAGGCCGGCTTTGCCATGCCCGTGGCCGCCTGGCTCCAGCAGGACCTCAAGTCGTGGGCCATGGACCTGACCGACATGCGGATCGTCGAATCGACCGGTGTTCTTGATGCCAAATTCGTACGCCAAATGACCGAGGAACACCTCCAACGCCGGGCCGACCACCGCCGCTCCCTCTGGTCCGTTCTCGCCTTCCTCGCCTGGTGGAGAGAGGCGAAGAACGCCTAAATCTCCCCCGACCGAATCAACGTGTCCTTCGCCCGTTTCTGTAGCTTGGGGTAATCGGCATTGGCATTCAGACCCCGGCTCTCATGCCTTCGCAAGGCTGACTCAACGATCAATGCGGCACAAAGGGCGAGGTTTCGCAGCTCCAGCAGATCGGCGGTCACCCGGAAATCCCAATAAAACTCCTGCACCTCCTGCTGCAAAAGGCGAAGCCGGGACTGGGCACGCAGGAGCCGTTTTTGGGTCCGGGCGATTCCAACATAGTCCCACATCAACTGACGGATCTCCTTCCAATTATGGGTGATGACCACCAGTTCGTCCGCATCGTGGGCCTTACCTTCCTTCCACTTCGGCACGATCACCGGTCCGGGAAGCCGAGCCAGTTTTACAGGAAGGCTTTCCGCTGCACGGTGCGCCATCACCAGCGCCTCGAGGAGAGAATTACTCGCCAGACGGTTGGCCCCGTGCAATCCCGTGCAAGCCACCTCCCCAAGGGCCAGTAGCCCGGACAACGGGGTGGTCCCGTCCAGTTCCGCGGGAATTCCCCCGCACTGGTAGTGCGCCGCCGGCACCACAGGTATGGGCTGCCGGGCCGGATCGATTCCCAAGCCGCGCAGGGTGGAGGTGATCGCCGGAAAACGCTTCTCCAAAAACTCCGCCCCCCGCGCACGAATGTCCACAAACACGCAGGCATCGCCACTCTCCTTCATCTCTTCGTCGATGGCCCGAGCCAGGATATCCCGGGGAGCCAGGGATCCCCGTGGATCCGTCCTGCGGGTGAAGTCGCGGCCCTGGCCATCCACCACCACCCCCCCTTCTCCCCGCAGGGCTTCCGAAATGAGAAACGTGGGGGCTGCCGGATGAAAAAGACAGGTAGGGTGGAATTGGACGAATTCCATGTTGGCGATGGACACTCCGGCCCGGTACGCCATGGCCACCCCGTCCCCCGTCGCGATGGCCGGATTGGTGGTGTAAAGGTAACACTTGCCGCATCCCCCCGTGGCCAAAACGACCATCTGGGCGGGAATCGCCTCCACCCGGTGGGTGGAACCATCCAAAGCATACAGACCCAAAACCCGGTCCGGCCCTTTCTTTTTCAGTTTTTTGGAGGTGATCAG
>RHAF01000044.1 GCA_010028775.1 Verrucomicrobiota bacterium
CATCGTGATGATGCCTTTTCCACCCCGGGTCTGGCTGCGGTAATCATCAAACGAGGTTCGCTTACCCACGCCGTTGTCTCCCACCACCAGGAGGGTGGCCTTGGGATCGACCACCGCGGCTCCGACCACCTTATCCTTTTTCTCCGGACGAATGCCGTACACACCCACGGTCGCGCGGCCCTGATCCCTCAGTTGATCCTCATGAAAACGGAGGCTCATGCCCTCCGCCGTCACCAGGACGATCTCCTGTTTTCCGTTGGTCAGTGCACAACCGATCAACTCATCGCCCTGCTCGATCTTGATGCCGATGATCCCACCCTTGCGGAAATTGGCATAATCGGAAAGGTTGGTCTTCTTCACGATTCCCGAAGAAGTAGCCATCACCAGGTGCTGCTTATCGGTGAACTCCTGAACACAAATCAATGCGGCAATCTTTTCGCCGGGTTGCAGCGCGAGGATATTGGCGATGGACTTGCCCCGCGCCGTCCTGCCCATTTCCGGAATCTCGTAGACTTTCTCCACATAGACCCGACCGGCGCTGGTGAAAAACATCAGGTAGTCGTGGGTGGTGGCGGAGAAGAGATGCTCAACGAAATCTGTCTCCTCCTCGCCCCCTTTTTCCTCCTTGGATTTCATCCCAATGACCCCCTTGCCCCCGCGTTTCTGGGCCCGGTAGCTGTCGGCCGAGGTCCGCTTGATGTATCCGGCGTGGGACAAGGTGATCAGCGTGCCCTCCTTGGCAATCAGGTCCTCCACGTCGATCTCGCCCTCGTCCTTGACGATCGACGTCCGGCGCTTGTCGGCGTACTTCTCTTTGATCTCCAAAAGCTCCTTTTTGATGATCGCGTAGACTTTTTTCTCGCTGGCTAGGATGCTGCGGAGCTCCTCGATCTTCTGGATGACGGCGAGATACTCCTCCTCGATCTTTTCCCGCTCCAGGCCTGTAAGCTGGTAGAGGCGTAGTTCGAGAATGGCATCGGCCTGACGGTCGCTCAGCTTGTACTTGGCGATCAGCTTTTCCTTGGCTGCCTGGCGATCCTTGGCCGCCCGGATGATCTTGACGAAGTCGTCGAGGTGATCGAGGGCCTTCTTGTATCCCTCCAGGATGTGGGCCCGATCCTCGGCCACCTTGAGGTCGAACTTGGTCCGACGGATGACCACCTCGCGCCGGTGCTCGAGATAACAAAGCAACATCTCCCGCATCGGCAGAAGCTTTGGACGGCGACCGTCCAGGGCCAACATAATGACCCCGAAGCTGCTCTCCAATGACGTGTGCTTGTAAAGATTGTTGATCACCACCTTCGGAATGGCGTCCCGCTTGAGTTCCAGCACGATGCGGATGGATTCGTCCGATTCGTTGCGGGCGTCGCTAATCCCCTCCAGCTTCTTTTCCTCCACCAATTCCGCCACCCGCTTGATCAGCTCCTCGGGATTGACGTTGTAGGGCACCTCGGTGATGACCAACTGGGACTTGCCAGACCGGCCATCCTCCACCGAAACCTTGCCTCTCAGTTTAAGCGAGCCGCGCCCGGTCTTATAATAGGCTGCAATCGATTCCTTGCCGCAGATCAGCGCCCCGGTCGGAAAATCCGGGCCCGGCATGATTTTCAGGATCTGTTCAACCGTAAGCTTGGGATTTTCAATCAGGGCGACGATCGCATCAATCGTCTCCCCCAAGTTGTGGGGCGGGATGTTGGTCGCCATGCCGACCGCAATCCCGGTGCCCCCGTTGACCACCAGATTGGGAAAGGCGGCCGGCAGAACCACGGGTTCCGTCAGACGCTCGTCGTAGGTCGGGACGAAATCCACCGTGTCCCGATCCATGTCGTTCATCAGGGCGGCACCCAAGTGATGCAGGCGCGCCTCGGTGTAACGCATGGAGGCGGGTGGATCGCCGTCGATGGAACCGAAGTTTCCGCGCCCCTCGATCAAGAGATGTCTCGTCCCCCACCACTGCCCCATTCCGACCAAGGTCGGGTAAATCGCCATATCCCCGTGCGGATGGAAATTACCCATCGTCTCTCCGACGATCTTGGCGCACTTGACAGGTTTGCGGTTCGGCTGCACCCCAAGGCCGTCCATGGCGTACAAAATCCGGCGCTGCGAAGGCTTCAACCCGTCCCGGGCATCCGGCAAGGCGCGGGAGATGATGACCGACATAGAGTAGTCCAGGAAGGACTTCTGCATCTCGTCGGCCACATTGATGGGGACGATGTTCTCTTTGAGCAGGGCCATGATCCGGTTACCTCGGTTTAAATGTCCAGGTTTCTGACGTTGAGGGCGTTTTCCTCAATGAAGATCCGGCGCGGTTCCACTTCATCCCCCATCAGGGTGGTGAAGATCTCATCCGCCTTGGCCGCATCGACCAGATCCACCTTGAGAAGCTGGCGTTTTTCCGGATCCATCGTGGTGGTAAAAAGTTCCTTGGCGTCCATTTCACCCAACCCCTTGAACCGGGTGATCTGCACGCCTTTTTTACCGACGTTCTTGACGGAGGTGAGAATCTCCGCGATTGAGAAAATGGGTGTTTTGGAAGGCTTGTCCCCTTCGCCCTCCACCAGTTCAAAGAGAGGTTTGTCCTGCGCCGAATAATGATCCATGGCCAATCCCTTTTTGGCCAATCCCTGCAACGTCTTGGAAATGCTCGCCGCCTCGTAAATCTCGTAGATGTGGGCCTTGGGACGTCCTTTGCCCTCTTTGTCCTCAGACTCCTTTTCCTCCTCCTCGTCTTCCTCGTCCTCGATCCCCATCTTGTCACGGAACTTGGCCACTTCCTTGTCGTCCTTGAGAAACTCAAACTTCTCCTCCGTCTGCTCACGGACCTTGGCGATGTACTTGGGCAGTTCACCGCTCTTGGGATTCCGTGCCTCCAGATAATCCTCAAATTTGGCACCCCTGCGGGTCACAGCCCGCGAGAGTCTCTCCAATTCCTGCAGGGAGACCAGAATGTCCAGCAACTGGCTCTTGTTATAGGCCTTCTTGTCGGAGAGCCTCACCAGGGAAACCTCCTCCGTACCAAGTTCAATGAGGATCTTATCCAGTGTCTCGGTATCTTGGACATATTCCTCCCTCTTCTTCCGCTTGATAAGAAAGAGCGGGGGTTGGGCGACATAGATATATCCCTGGGCCACCAAGTCGGGCATCTTCCGATAGAAGAAAGTGAGGAGGAGTGTTCGGATGTGGGATCCGTCCACATCGGCGTCGGTCATGAGGATGATCTTGTGGTAGCGGAGCTTTTCCATGTCGAAACCGGCACCCGACTCCTCCTCTTTTTTCTCATTGGCGGTGCCGATCCCCGTGCCCACCGCGGTGATGATGGTCCGGATTTCATTGTTGTTTAAAACCTTGTCGATCGACGCCTTCTCCACATTGATCAATTTGCCGCGAATGGGAAGGATCGCCTGGGTGCGACGGTCCCGACCCTGCTTGGCCGAACCTCCTGCGGAGTCCCCCTCCACGATATACAATTCACACTGTTTGGGATCGCGCTCGGAGCAGTCAGCCAATTTGCCAGGCAAGCCGCCACCGCTGAAGGCACCCTTGCGGATCGTCTCCTTGGCCTTGCGCGCCGCCTCCCTGGCCCGTGCTGCCGTGAGGGCTTTTTCAAAAACCTTCTTACCGACCCCTGGGTTCTCCTCGAAAAACGTCAATAGGCCTTCGTACACACAACTCCCAACAATTCCCTCGATCTCCGCGTTCACCAATTTGACCTTGGTCTGCGCGTTGAAACGCGGGTTGGGCAGTTTGACGCTCAACACGCAGATCAAACCCTCCCGGACGTCCTCACCGGTGATTTTGGGATCCTTATCCTTGGCCAGACTCTTACCCGAGGCGTACTGGTTGATGGCGCGGGTCAGAGCGGAGCGGAACCCGGAAACGTGGGTCCCTCCGTCGGGGTTGGGGATGGAATTGGCAAACGGCAGGAGGGTTTCGTCATAACCGTCGTGGTACTGAATGACGCAATCCACAAAGACATCATCCTTCTTTTTTTCCACCACGATGGGCTTAGGGTGAATTGGAGCCTTGGCCTTGACCATTTGCTTCACGAACTCCTCGATCCCATCCTTGTAGAAAAAGGTCTCCGTCTTTCCGTTCTTGTTCTCGTCCGTCAGGGTGATGGAGAGGCCCGGATTCAGGAAGGCCAGTTCCCGCATCCGCTTGGCCAGGAGATCAAACTTGAACTTGGTGGTGTCCTTGAAGATTTCAGCATCCGGCTTAAAGGTGATCTTGGTTCCGGTCTTTTTGGATTTCCCCGTGACGCTCAGCTTGGAAGTTGTCTTCCCCTGGGCGAACTCCATGTGATAGAGCTTTCCGTCCCGGGAGATTTCGACCTCAAACCATTCCGAGAGGGCGTTGACGCACTTGGCGCCGACCCCGTGCAGGCCCCCGGAATACTTGTAAGCGCCCTGGTCAAACTTGCCGCCCGCGTGGAGATTGGTGAGCACCAGCTCGACGGCCGGCATCTTGAATTTCGGGTGCATGTCGACCGGGATGCCCCGCCCGTCGTCCGAGATGCTGATCGAGCCGTCAACATGGATGGTGACCTCAATGTGCTCGCAATGGCCGGCGAGATGCTCGTCCACCGAGTTGTCCAACACCTCAAAAACACAGTGATGCAGGCCACGCTCGTCCGGATCCCCGATGTACATGCCCGGCCTTTTCCGGACCGCATCCAACCCCTCCAGCTTGTCGATCTTGGAAGCGTCGTACTTGGACGTGACGACGTTCTTTTCCTTGGCTGCCATCGGTTGAAAGTATCGAAACAAACCCGCTCGACAACCGAAAAAATACTTTTTACTTATTTATAAGTAAATGTCTGAAAGTTACTTACGGATTTTTTTAGGGCTTTCCCGAGGATTGATATCCAACCACTCCAGCAGCAGACGATAGGCCACCGCCATCAGGGTTGCGCCGAAGAATATCCCAAGAAATCCGTAGGCCAAAAACCCCCCAATCACCCCCATGAAAATGATTCCGAAAGGAAGATTGGTCCCCCGGCTGATGAGATAGGGCTTGGTGAAATTATCAACCAATCCCACCACCCCGATTCCCCAGACGAGATTAAAAATCGCCCAACCCGTCTTTCCTTCCCCAAACAACCAAAGAACCACCGGAAGCCAGACAATGGCGGTGGAAAGTTGCAGACTGGCGAAAAAGAATCCGGCAAAGCCCAACAAGATCACTTGGGGGACTCCGGCAAAAAAGAAACCCAACCCCATCAAACTCGCCTGCAGGGCCGCCGTTCCCAAAACTCCAAGCATCACGCTCCGGATGGTCCGCGCCGCAAGATCAAGCAATTCCCCTCCCTGGGGGCCAAAGAGCCTCCGCAATCCCGTTTCCGCCGCCCAGGTCAGCCTCTCCCCTCCGTGAAAAAGAAAGGCGCAAATGATTAGGGCGAAGGAAAACTCCAGCAATCCGACTCCGATTCTTCCCGCGGCGCTGCCAAGCCGGGTGGCGATCTGACGGATCAACGGATCCACATCGCGGTAGAATTTTTCCCGGTCCCGGGAAAGATTGTTCCACTGCTGGTACACCATTTTTCCAAAGGGGTATTCTTTCACCCATTCGGGCGCCGGGGGCACCTCCTCGCGTGAAAATTCCATCAGCTTCTGGGAGACCGGCCGAAGGGACTGGGCCGCCACGGCCACCCCATAGGTCACCGGTAGGAGACAAAATACGGCCACCAGGGCACTGGCCAGAACCGAGGCCAGAACTCTTCGCTCTCCCACCCTGGCTAGAATCCACAGGAAAACCGGCCAGGTTGCCACCGTCAGGATCACCGCCCAGAGGAGCGGTCCAAAAAAGGGTCGCAAAATATTCACGCAGGCAAGAATCAGGAGGCCGATGGCCAATCCACCCGCCACTTTCTGAAAAACCGGATCCCGGGAAATCACTGTCCGATTCTCCCTGCCCCGGGCTTCGAGGCAACCCTACTTCTTCTCCCTGCCCCTCCATCTCCACCGCAAAGGACAGCCGCCCAACTGAAAGTGTTCACGGACCCGGTTGCTGAGATAACGTTCGTAAGCCTCCGACATCAGGGCAGGACTGTTGACGAATCCCATCAGGGTCGGCAGGGGCCCCTCGACCTGCGTGGCATAGTAGACCCGGAGTTTTTTACCCGCTTTCACCGGGGTGCTCCTTGCCTCGGTGGCGCGCAGAAGAAGCCGGTTCAGTTCCCCCGTCCCGATTTTCAACGAACGTGCCCGAAGCATCACCGTCACAGCCTCATTCAGATCCTCAAGTCCGGTTTTTTTGAGTGAACTCAGAAAAACCACCGGCACATCGGGGAGAAAAAACAGCCCGCGGCGCAACGCATCCTCGTACTCCCTGCGAAAGCCAGCCCCCCGCGTTTTTTCCCCGCCCTTGGAGGCCAGATCCCATTTGGTCACCGCAACCACACAGGGTCGTTGCGCCTTCTGGATTAGGCCGGCAATTTTTTTCTCCACCAGCCCGACTCCCTGCACCGCGTCGACCGCCAGGACGGCCAGGTGGCAACGGTCGATTGCATGGGCAGTTCGCCCTCCCATGATTTTTTCCAAAGGATCCTCCACCCGCCGCTTTTGCCTTAATCCTGCGGTGTCGATGAACAAAACCTCCTTGTCTCCGATCCGGGCGGGAACGTCGACCGCATCGCGGGTCGTTCCCGCCAGGGGCGCCACCATTGTCCGGTCCACCCCGACCCAAGCGTTCACCAATGAGGACTTCCCGGCATTCGGTCGGCCCACCACGGCGATCCGGGTTCGGTCATCCTTGGCCCGATCCATCCGCGGCCAATCCCCGCTAATCTGCTCCATCAAATCCCCCACGCCGAGCCCATGTTCGGCGGAGACCTGTAGCCCCGAACCGAATCCTAGCTTTTGAAATTCCCCGCTCCTTGCCCCTTGGTTTCCCGGATCCATTTTATTGATCACCAGCGTCACCCGCTGTCCCGCGCGTCTGAGTTTTTTAGCCACCTCGGCATCCAGAACGTTCAACCCGTCACGACCATCCACCACCAGCAACACCCGCTGGGCCGAGGCAATGGCGAGTTCCGCCTCGCGCTCCACCGCCTCCTGCAAGCCACTCCCGTCCTCCAGTCCCAATCCACCCGTATCGATCAGGACAAAGGGCCGCCCCTCCCACTCGGCATCCGCCACCAGGCGGTCCCGGGTCACCCCGGGACGGTCAAACACCAATGCGATTTTTCTACCGCAAATCCGGTTGAAGAGGGCACTCTTTCCAACGTTGGGTCTTCCCACAATGGCCACCACCGGCCGGGCGGATTCATCCTTGGCCGGGTTCGCCATAGGTGCTCGAGTGTAAAAGTTTCCAACCTTGGAGGACGTAAACCCCAAGGGATACCAAAGTCACTCCCCCCGCCACCCAGATGAACGGCTGAATCCAGGGTTCACCAGGGAAAAGAAGGCCGAGCAGGATGGCCGCGATTTGAAAGAAGGTCGAAGCCTTGCCCGTCCAATGAGGCCGGATGAAGTGGTAATGATGGACGAGGGTTCCAACCAACAGGGTGCCGGCGACTAAAATCAAATCCCGGCTTACCACCAGAAGTGGAAACCAGAGGGGAAGACGACCCTTCCCGGCCACGCCGATCGTTCCCAACAAAACCGCCGCCGTGACCAACAAAAGCTTATCCGCCACCGGATCCAAAATCCTTCCCAAGGTGCTTCGTTGGTTGAAATGGCGCGCGATCCAGCCGTCGATTCCGTCCGAAAAAGCCGCCACCGCAAAAAGAGCGACCGCGGCGTAATACCAACCATTTCCGGTATACCCTTCGGCATGACTTTCCTGATGGTACAACAACGCCCCGGCAAAAAGCGGCACCAGCAGGATCCGCAACAAGGTGATGCTGGTGGCAAATGTCACGAATGGACTCCCAGTTGACCGGCCTCCAAAAGTTTTTTTGTCCGCGCCAACCGCGTCCTCACCCGGGCCTGACCAAGTACGACCAGAAGGGCAAACAGGGAGGGCCCCACCGTCCGACCGGAAATCGCCGCCCTCAAAAGATGGATGACCTTGGCCGGTTTGGGGAGGCCGGCCTCTTCAGCCACTTTTTTGCAAACTGCCTCAGCAGCCGCCTCATCCATTGGACCCGCGATGGTGGTAAATCCGTTTTCCAGCAGACCCAGGAGTTTCACTGCATCGGGATTGGTAAACTGTTTTTTCCGGCTCTCCTCCGAGTAGGCGTACTCCTCGGTCAAATACGGATCCATCCAGTCGGCCAACTCGCGTCCGGTGCGCACCTTCTCCCGCATGATCTTCAGCAAGCCCTCCCTCATGGTCGGGTCCATCTGACCGGCGGCCGGGCGCGTGCGTTGCAAAAACTCCTGCGTGAACCTGCCAAAATCCGCGTCGCTCATAGAGCGCCAGTACTCCCCGTTCATCCAAAAAAGTTTGTCGCCGTCGAACCGCGCATTGCTCCGGTTAATCTTGGTCAGCTCAAACCGCTTGATGAGCTCTTCAATGGGAAGGATCTCCTCGTTGGCTCCCGGGGACCACCCCAATAGGCAGAGATAATTCCGGACGGCAGCCGGGAGATACCCGGCCTCCTCATAGAACCCTAGGGCGGCCCCTTCATCCCGCTTGCTCATCTTGGATCCACCCTTGTTGAGGATGAGCGGAATGTGGGCGAATTGGGGTGGAGTGGACCCAAGGGCTTCATACAACGCGATATGCTTGTGGGTGTTGGTCAGATGATCTTCCCCGCGGATCACGTGGGTGATCCCCATCTCCAAATCATCCACCACATTGACAAAATGAAACACGGGACTGCCGTCTTTCCTCCGAATGACCAGGTCCGGCTCCATCGTCCGGTCAAACGTCACCTCGCCGCAGACCATGTCCTTCACCACCCCGGGGGTTTTGGGCATGCGGAACTTCAACGCCCCACCGTCCTCATAGGTTTGACCGCTGTTCTGAAGCTTTTCCAGGTATCGGGTGTAGATCGCGGCCCTCTGGCTTTGAAAATAAGGACCCCGGTCCCCCGTCACACCTCCCCTACCGTCCGGCCCTTCATCCCAATCCAATCCCAGCCAGCGCATCCCGCGAAAAATGACATCCACCGCCTCCTGCGTGTTCCGGGCCTGATCCGTATCCTCCACCCGCAGGACAAACGTTCCGCCCGTATGCCGGGCATAGAGCCAGTTGAAAAGGGCGGTCCGGGCACCCCCAATGTGCAGCAGCCCGGTGGGAGAGGGTGCAAATCGGACTCGGACCTTACTCATCAATCAGTTCTGCCCAAATCCCGTCCCCGCTTATCAGTTCTGCCCAAATCCCGTCCCCGCTTCAATCGCGGAAGCGACGGGCTCAAACCATGTCCAGCGGGATCCGGCCGTTGCTGGCCACAAGATGAATCTTGCCGGCGGGCTCTCCCGTGGTGATTCGCACCTGCCCACCGGCCTCCTCCACAATCAGGGCGCCGGCCGCCACATCCCAAAGACTGACTCCCTGCTCAATGTAGGCATCCAATCTCCCCGCCGCCACGTAAGCCAGATCCAATGCCGCCGACCCCATGGCTCGCAGCTTCCGAACCTTTTCTCCATAGTGATGGTATAGCTGCAGGCACTTTTGGATCGTGGCTTTCCCCTTCGAGAAACCGAGGGCCAAAATGGCTTCCTCCAATTTGATCCGTGACGCAACCCGGATTGGTTTCCCGTTGCAAAAGGAGCCGCCGCCCGCATGGCTCATGAACATTTCGTCGCGGTTGGGATCATAAATCGCCCCGGCCAATGTTCGACCATCCAGCCGACAAGCGATGGAAACGGCATAATGAGGAATCCCGTAAAAAAGATTCACCGTTCCGTCGATCGGATCCACCACCCACTCATACTGGCCCGGTTGGGCACTCTCCCCTCCCTCCTCTCCCAGAAAACCATGGTCGGAATAAACGCGCAGGATCTCCTTACGGATCTGATCCTGAATCCGACGATCCAGTTCGAGTTTGATGTCGTGATGCTCGGCCAAGTCCACCTGCAAAGCTTCCTCTCTGGCTTTTCGTAGAACCATGCCCGCATTGCGGGCCACCCGTTCCGCGGTTGACCGCAGCGACTCGGGAGAGTGTTTCACCCTTGGATTAGGCGGTGGCCTGGGCAAAAAGCGGGGTTTCGTCCTCGCGGGTCAGTTTAACCGACATCATGCGGGAGACGCCCGGTTCAGCTGCGGTGACCCCGTACAGTAGATCGGCGGCCGACATGGTCCGTTTGTTGTGAGTAATCACCAAAAACTGGGACTTCTCGACAAACCGCTCGATGATCTGAACGAAGCGCACGGTGTTGGATTCGTCCAGCGGGGCATCC
>RHAF01000045.1 GCA_010028775.1 Verrucomicrobiota bacterium
CGATATCCAGTTCCCCGGACATGTTAAGATTCCGGCTGATCTGGAACTGGGTGACGGCCCGCCGGCTCCGTTTGGCAAAATGGCCGTCGATGGTGCCGCAGGAGAAGTTCAGGCGGTCCAGCAGGGCCTGCCAGCCGGCCATTTCAACGGTATCGCGGGGTTTTTCCGTGGCTAGGGGCTCGGCTCTTCGAATCTCCTTGCCCATGGGTGGCGGTGGCGGTCCGCAAACCGGTGCCGGAGCATTGGTCCGCTCCGGCGGGAGCAGGGCATTGGTGGTGGGGGAGGGCGGCGGCGGCTCAGTTAATCTTTTTTTTTATCTGTCTCAGGACCGGAAAAAACCTCGGCATCCGGGTATTTTTTGACGAGGTCCCGGGCCCTTTGATCCGCCGGTTTGGGTTGGGCTTGGGGCCATCGCAAAAGTCCGCGGTCTCGGAGAAACAAGAGCCCGCCTACCGCCACCAAACCAACTGCGACAAACCAGACAAACAGGTCGCCGGATCTGCTTCTTCGGGCCATGGGGTCTTAGTAAACGTCCTTGAGGTAACGTTTTTCCGTCTTGGCCAGGGTGACGCTGACGTACTCCTCGGCTTGTTCCGGGGTTTTGCCCCCGTGGCGGGCGACGATGTCGAGGAGGGCCTGATGGACGTCCTTGGCCATCCGTTTGGCATCCCCGCATACGTAAAAATAGGCACCCTGATCCAGCCATTGCCAAAGTTCGGCCCCCGCCTCCTGCATCCGGTGCTGGACGTAGATCTTGTCGGCCTGGTCCCTGGAAAAGGCAGTGGAGAGTTTGTGAAGCCGTCCTGATTTTTGGTATCCGGAGAACTCGTCACCGTACAGGAAATCGGTGGCCGCGTGTTGGTCCCCGAAAAAAAGCCAATTCCGGCCGGAATGCCCGTGGCGGTGGCGGTGTTGAAGAAAAGCACGAAAGGGGGCGATGCCCGTTCCCGGACCGACCATGATGATGTCACGGTCGGGGGGTGGGAGGTGAAAGTGCCGGGTGGGCTGGACGTATACCGGAACGGAATCCCGGGCGGCCAGGCGTGCGAGGTAACCGGAAGCCAATCCCTGCTTGGCCCGGCCATGGGTGGTGTATTGCACCACCGCGACCGTCAAATGGACGTGGCCCTCTTCGTAGTCGGGAGAGGAGGCGATCGAGTACAAGCGGGGGGCTATCTTGTTAAGGAGGGTGGGGATTTCAGCCGGATCGAATTTCACCCCGGGGGCATCGGAGAGCACATCCACCACATCACGGTCGAAGACATACTCCTCCAACCTCTTCTCGTCGGCACTGATCGCCTGCAGTTTATCGCGGGAGGGGCCCGAGGCCTTGTCCGCCACCGCCTTGACAAATTTTTTTCCCGCCCGGTTGAGAATGAGGGTGGAAGCCACGGTCTCCTTCAGGCCGTCATTGCCCACCAGACCAAGCTTCTCCAGGAATTCCTGGACCAAGGGATCAGGATTGCGGGGAACCACGCCGAGGGAGTCCCCGCAAACGTAGGTGGGTCCACTGCCGCCCAGTTCGATGGAGATGTGGCGGGTGTCCTTGGACGATCCCTTTTGGTTGAGCTGACGGTTTTCCTTGAGTTTGGCTGTGTAAGGTTGATTCCGGTTATAGACCGGGCCGGCCGGCTTGGCAGCGATGGCAGGATCCGACATGAGGCTTAGGCGTTGTCGTTGCCGATGGAACCGGTCGGGCAGATGTCCAAGGCGCGTTGGGCGGCATCCAATTCCTCCGGGGCGGCAGGTTGCTTGAAAAAGTAAACGTAGGTCTGATCCTCGTTATATTTCAGAAGTTTTGGGGCTTCCTCCAGACAAACGTGGCAGGGGGTGCAGCTGTCATCCACGTACCATTTGCCCGGGACGTTCTCCTTGAGGATGCGGGTTTTATCGGCCATTTCGTCGGAGAATATAGAATTTTTCGGCTGGGGCAACCTTTAGGAGTCCAGGAGTCGGAGGCCACGATGCTGGAGCTGCAGAAGATCCTATTGCCCGGGGCGGGGGTCGAACCCGCACGGGGATTTCTCCCCAAGGGATTTTAAGTCCCTTGTGTCTGCCATTCCACCACCCGGGCTGGAATCCTTTCATGATGCGAAGGTTTGGCGGGCGGAAAAGTCGGATGACGGTGGGGACTTCCGGTTTAGGAGGAGAGGGTTCTTTTGAGCCCCTCGCTTAAATCGCATTCCGGTTTCCAGCCGGTGGCTTTCAGGCGGTCAATCGAGGCGGAGGAGTGACGAACGTCGGCCGAACGGACCGGAGCATGGATGATGTTGGATTTCGAAACGCTTAGCCGGATAATGGCGCGGGCCAGATCAAGGATGGAAACGGAATGCCCGGAGGCGACATTGTAGATCCCATGGCACGCGGATCGGGTTGCCACGTGGATCAAGGCGGAGGCCACATCCTCAACGTAAATAAAATCGCGGGTTTGCAGCCCGTCCCCATGGATGGTCAGGGGTGATCCGGTCAAAGCTGCCTCGATGAATTTCGGGACTGCTGCGGCGTAGGGTCCCTGCGGGTCCTGCCTTGGGCCGTAGACATTGAAGAAGCGCAGAGCAACGGCCGGCAGGGAGGCGGAGGCGCAAAGTTTTTCCCCCTCCAGTTTGGATGAGGCGTAGGGACTGAGCGGGGAGGGGGGGAGACTTTCGGTTTTCGGAAGGGTGGGCTCGTTACCGTAGACGGCGCACGAGCTGGCCAGAACCATCCGTTCCACCCCGGCTTTGGCGGCGAAATCGAGGACGCGGCGGGTGCCCTCCACATTGATGGTCCGGCAGAGATCCGGTTTTTGCACGGATTCAGGAACGCTGACCATCGCGGCTAGGTGGAAAACGTGGGACACCCCGCGGAGGGCCTCGGTCAACTTTTCGTCCTCAAGAATCGAACCGTGAATCAGGCGGCAGGGTGTGCCTTCAAGGTTGCTTCTGCGACCGCTGGAGAGGTCGTCCAGGACCACAACCTCTCCCATGCAGGCCAGGTGCCGGGCCAAATGGCTGCCGATGAAACCGGCTCCACCGGTCACCATAAATTTCATGAACCACCACAATCGCCGAGCGGATTGGCTTTGAAAAGCCCGGGAAATTGAGTTGAGAAGAGGGGGAGTTTCTGCGATGGTGCACCTCGATGATTCGCACGGGGCATCTCCTGGGTCTGGCAGCTTTGGGATGGATGTTTATCGCCTCCGGATGTGGGAAAAAATCACCCTCCGATCCGGCCTCCAACGCCGGGGTTGACAGATCCGTCGCGCAGAATGTTCCGGTCCCAACCTCGGTCGATCCGGAGGAAAAATACAAAGTGGCCTATGTCCGCTCGGCTCAGGCTTTTTCGAGAAACGATCTGGATGGAGCCATCAAATATCTGGACGAAGCGGATCAGGCCAAGCCGAATCAGGCGAACAATGCCAATCTACGGGGCGCGATTTATACCCGGCAAAGGAATTGGGCCAAGGCCGAGGAGGCGTTTCGTGAATCCCTTCGGCTCCAACCGGATTTGCCGATGGCGCAATTCAACCTCGGGGAGGTTCTTTTTCTAAACAACAAGTATGCCGAGGCAAAGGAGCGGTTTCAGATCTTCCTGAACAGCCAGCCAAGCAATGATTTGGGATCCTATAAGATTTATCTTTGCGATCTGCTTGGGGGCAATCAGGCCAAAGCCAACGAATTTCTCGCCCGGTTGCAACCCAGCCCGAACAGCCCTCTTTATTATTTTTCCAAGGCGGCCGAGGCCTTTTACCGGCAAGACAAGGATGCGGGTATGGAATATGTGAGTTCGGCGTACCGCATCTATCCCCCCGATGCCAATGCCACCTTCGCCGATTCCCTGGTCGAGAAGGGCTACCTTTCCGGTGAGCAGGCCCAAAAGATACCGGAAGAGGACAAGAAAGTTAAAACCGACGAACTCAAGACCCTCCTGCCCGAGGTAAAAAAGTAAACCGATTCCCCCGCCCGGGCTCATGACCCCGGGCCATGGTTTTCCTACAAGCGGTTTCGGATCTGCGCAATGGCCCAAGAGGCGTGCTCCTGGATCAGGGGATCGGATTCCCGTTGGGTCTGTTGCAGTGCCGGGAGATCTTCGGGGGTCCCGATGTTTCCGAGGACCACGCACAGGTTGCGGATCCAGCGATTTCGTTTCAGCCGAAAGATCGGCGTATCACGGAACTCTTTCCGAAATCTGGAATCATCCCAGGACAGCATTTCCCTCAAATCCGGCCGGGGCAGGGGTTGAAGGCGTACTTCCCTCGATTGGCGGGCATGCCGGTTCCAAGGGCAAACCTCAAGGCACTCATCGCAGCCAAAGATCCGGTCACCCATCAGGGGTCTAAATTCTTCCGGAATGGGGCCCGGGTGTTCGATGGTGAGGTAAGCCAGGCATCGTCTGGCATCCAGCACGTAGGGTTGGGGGAAGGCCCCGGTGGGACAGGCATCCAGACAACGGGTGCAGGATCCGCAGTGATCCCTGGCGGGTGCGTCAGGGGAGATCTCCAAGTCGGTGAGAATACATCCCAAAAGAAGCCAGGGACCGTGTTCCGGATGGATAAGGAGCGTGTTTTTGCCCTGCCAACCCAGCCCTGCCTGGGCGGCGATGAGTTTTTCCATGACCGGCGAGGAATCAACCGTGATCCGGTATTTTCCACCCCACTCCACGATGGTTTTCCGGGCGAGGCTTTCCAGGTGATCCCGCAGGATCGCGTGGTAATCCTCTCCCTGCGCGTAGGCGGCAATCCGTCCGCGAGGTATACTTGGGGAGGGTTGCCGGCTGGAGAGGCCGGCGATGATGATGGTTTGGGCCGTGGAGTCGTAGGTCCCAGGATCCATGCGCACAGCCGGAGATTTGGCCATCCATGCCATCTCCCCGTGGTAAGAGAGCTTCAGCCATTCCGAAAGGTGTTCCGCACGATCCGGGGATTCAGCCCGGGTGATGCCCAGGGCGTCGAGACCCAGGGCCCGGGCGCTTTGGCGAATCAGGGAAGGTCGATCCATCCCTCAGGGTTTGGCCTTCAGCCTTGCAAAAATCTTTTCGGCAAGCTCTGCAGGGGAATCCATGCCTGTCTCGACGAGAATTTCGCTTTCCCGATACCGGGGTTCCCGTTGGGAGAGTTGGTTGGCGAGCGTGTCGGACAAGGATCCCTGGGCCAACAGGGGCCTGTCCTTTTTATGCCGGAGTCTTTCCACCAGAAGCTCCGGTGGCGTGCGAAGATAAACGCGCACACCCGTCTGTTGCATGATTTCGAGGTTTTCAGCCTGTAACACCGCGCCTCCGCCGCAGGCCACCACGGTGGGCGGGTGGGTTTTTATTTCACGAATCACCTCCATTTCACGCTGGCGAAATCCGGTTTCGCCTTCGGTGGAAAAGATTTCCGGAATGGGCCTTTTCGCCGATTGGACGATGACTTCGTCGGTATCCAGAAAGGCCAGACCGAGCTTTTGGGCCAAGAGGGGGGCCAGGGTGCTCTTACCCGAGCCGGACAATCCCAGCAGCCAGATGTGTCCGCCACTTTTCACCGGGGTAGACTGACAGGGTTTTTCGGGTTGTGCGAGAGCGAGGCGCAATTCCCGGGCTTGGGTCAGCGCCCCTTTTCGGGCAGACTCATGTCATGGGTAACACCTTTGGCCGTCTCTATCGGGTCACCACGTGGGGGGAGTCTCACGGGGGAGGAGTGGGTGCGGTGATCGACGGGTGCCCTCCACGGATTCCTTTGGCGGAGGGCGATTTGCAGACCGATTTGGACCGGCGGCGTCCAGGTCAAAGCAAAATCGTGACGCCCCGCAAGGAGGCGGATCGCTGTGAAATTTTATCCGGAGTGTTCGGCGGAAAGACCCTGGGGACACCCATCTCCGTCTGGGTCAGGAATGAGGATGCCCGGCCCGAGGCCTATCGTGAGATGGAGACCCTCTATCGTCCAAGCCATGCGGATTACACTTATCAGGCGAAATACGGGATCCGAAACTGGCAGGGAGGCGGCAGGACATCCGCCCGGGAGACGATTGGTCGCGTTATCGGGGGGGCAATCGCCAAAAAAATGTTTGGCCAACTGGTGCCGCGGTTATCCGTCACTGCGTTCGTCCGCCAGGTGGGAAGCGTGGTGGCCCGGATGGACGCTGTGCGCGTGGAGGCCAGAGAGGTGGAATCCAACCCCGTCCGTTGGCCGGAGGCGAAAGAGGCTGAACAGGTGATCCGGTTGATTGAGCGGGTGCGGTCGGAGGGAGATTCGCTGGGCGGTGTTGTCGAGTGTGTGGTCCGTGGGTGCCCTGTGGGGTTGGGGGAGCCGGTCTTCGACCGGTTGGAGGCGGATTTGGCCAAGGCGGTGATGAGTCTGCCGGCCAGCAAAGGGTTTGAGATCGGTTCCGGGTTTGCCGGGGTCCGCATGCGGGGTTCGGAACACAACGATGAGTTTTTTATGGAGGGCAAGCGGGTTCGGACCCGAACCAACCGGAGTGGGGGTGTCCAGGGGGGGATCACGAACGGGGAGGACATTGTCTTTCGCGTGGCCTTCAAGCCGGTGGCCACGATTGCCAAGGCCCAAAAAACAGTGGGCACCAAAGGGAAAAGCGCCGAGCTCAGGGCCCGTGGTCGGCATGACCCCTGCGTTTTGCCCCGTGCCGTGCCGATGGTGGAGGCAATGACCCTCATGGTCCTGGCAGATCACTACCTCCGGGACCGGGCCCAGAACGGCCTGAATCGCTGATCCGGCGTCAGAACGAAAAGTTTCCGCCGATTTCGATGGAGTTTGTCACCGGGGAGCCAAAGGTGACCTGCTGGCTGTCTCCCATGTCGACCGTTGGCTGACTGGTTCCATAGAACTTGTAAGCCAGAGTCAGGCTAAGTTGATCGTAAAGACGATACCGGATTCCGGCAGCAATCTGGTAGGCGTTATTCATATCGTTTCCGGACCCTGAAAGGGTGGTGAAGTTTGGGCCGTTGTAGTTGATGCTTCCAATGTTGAAGTAATTCCAACCCCCACCGAATCCGAAATTGATGTAAGGAAGAAATCCGCTGTCGTTGGGGTATTGGAAGCAAAGCTGGGCCATGATCGGGATACTCCAGTAGGTGCTGCTGGAGACCGTCATGCCCTGGGTGTTGCCACGGATAGCGTTCAGGGCAAAGCCGGTCTCGACAGCCAAGCCGAACCAATCGGTCAACCAGACTCCGGCGTCAATGTCTTGACGATATCCGGTGCTGAAGGCGATTTCCTTTTCAATGACCGAGTTGCTTGGGCCGTTGGGCCCGACCACATTGACAATATTCATCGAGCTGACAAATCGGGCTCCGCCCTCCGTGCGGATGTAAAATTTGTCTTCCTCGAGTTGCTCGGTAGGAATGGGGTGGGCAAGAAATTTTCCAGGCCACGAAAAATCGCCTTGGACCTCCATCGGTTGGGGCAGAGCGGGGGCGGAGGGATTCGGCGCCGGATTGGCTTTCTCTTCAGAGACCGGAACCGGAGCGGAGTTGAGCTCGGTAGCGGAGGAATTTTTTTGGGAAATCCCCATTGTTTGGCTATCGGGGGAATCGGAAAATTCGATCGGCTTCGCAGGGGGGACCGGGGCTGCACTGGCCGACTTTTTCAATTCCGAAGTCGCGGGGTCGATGTCGGGAACTGCGGCCACTGCGGACGGGCCTCTGGATATGCTGACGCTTCCCGCCGGGGCGCCCTCCATACGTTCCGGCTGGTTGAGCCCATCCAAAGTGATGCGAAGGGAGGATCCCGGGGGGATGGAGACGTTTTTTCCCGATAGAACAAAATCCGCTGCAGTCCCAGCGCTTTTGGGAAGGCTGATCAAGATGGTTTTTTTCCCCGAGGAGTTGGATCCGTAGCTGACGTTGAGGGATTGGCCGTGGCAATTGACGGACTGGCGTGGCGTGCCCTGCTTCACCAAGTCGGCCACACCACCGGAAGAATCAAAAAAAACCAGGGAACCGTCCGATTGAATCGAAACCGTGGATGGAAATCCAGTTTGGGCCCTTGAGACGGAAGCGATTAATATGCAAAAGGAAAGAATACTACATATTGTAGCAGAGGCTTTTTGCATCCCCATATAAAGGGGCTTTTTTTATCTGAAGTCGATTCAACGGAAAAACGGTTGTTAGTAAATTAACGAATAAAAATCCTTCTTTAAAACCATAAAGAAAAGCAAGATGTGATTTTTTACGGCTTTTTATTCAAAAGATATTTTTAAAAAAACTTTTTGCATCATCCAATCGCCGATGAGTAGCCATAAAAAAGCCGCCCAAGCGAGAAACGGTCCGTAGGGGATCTTCACGCCCAGTTTTCTTTTGCGGCTTTTGAGCGCGACCATGCCAACTAAGGTTCCTGTAAACGAGGAAACAACGAGAATGAATGGCAGACTGGGCCAACCCAAAAATGCCCCCAAACCGGCCAAGAGTTTGGCATCACCGATTCCCATGGCCTCTTTTTGCAGCAACCAAGATGCCGCTTTGGCCGTGATCCAAAGAATGCCTCCACCCATGGCCGCACCCAAAACGGATCGAATCATGGCGTCGGTTGAATTCTGGCAGTTCTGTAATTCGGGGAGAAAGTAGCTGGCACAGATGCCGGTCACCACCCCCCCCACAGTGAGGCTGTCGGGAATGACCAGATAATCGAGATCGATGCCGGAGGCCACCACCAGACCTGCGGTCAAAGTGGCGTAGACCAGGAAAAGAGGGGCCGGGTAAAGCTGCCAAAGGGCGGTGAAGGCCAGTGCCGTGCCCAACTCCACCAACGGATAACGCGGATCCAGGTGGGCTCCACAGCAGCGGGCCCGCCCCCGGAGCATGCAGTAGCCCAAGATGGGGAGGTTCAAAAAACCCGGAAGTTCCAATCCGCAGGCGGGACATCGGGAGCGCGGTCGGACGATAGATTGTCCGAGCGGGACCCGCAAAATGCATACATTGAGGAAAGATCCCACGCATGCCCCCAGGACAAAGACAGCCGAGGAAAGAATGAGCGAGGGAATCATGGGGAACGGCCTGCCGCGCCCAGGAGGGCTGCACGCATCTTTTCCGTAGGGGCTTTTCGACCGGTCCAGATGCCGAAGGAAAGTGCCCCCTGATGAAGGAGCATGCTTAGCCCGTCCTCCGCCTGATAGCCCAGCTTTCGAGCCGTTTGCACCAAGGGGGTCAAATCCTTCCGGTAAACCGTGTCATATATTTTTGCCTCAGGGGGGAGCTTGGAGGGATCGAAGGGCAAGGGGTCTTCCGCTTTCAGGCCCAAGCTTGTTCCTTGGATCAACAGATCGGTTTCATGCAATGCCTGGTCCAGGTCCTGGCTTTGCCAGGCAACCCAACGGATGGGAAAACGGCCGGCCGAAGCGGATCCCAACTCCTCGAACAATTTCTTTGCCTTGGTTGGATCCCGGTTGACCAACGTGAGGGCTTTGCAGCCCGATTTGGCCAAAGATCGGGCCAAAGTCTGGCCCACCCCACCGCAACCCATGACCAGGATTCTGCTCTTTTCCGGACGGATTCCCCAGTGTTCCTCCACCGCGGCCCGCCACCCCGGTGCGTCGGTGCTGAATCCCCGCAAGCGCCCGTTTTCCACCCGGACCGTGTTGACGGATTTAACCTCGAGGGCGGATGAATCGGCATCATCCAGCAGGGAGAACATGGAGCTTTTGTGGGGCAGGGTGCAGTTCCACCCCTGAACCCCCCCTTTTTTCAAAAGAGGGATCGCTGCAACGAGTTGTTCGGATGTCACATCGATGCGCAGGTACTCGGCATCAAGGTCCAGGGCCTGAAAAGCGGCGTGGTGGAGAATGGGGGAAAGGGAGTGAGCGACGGGGTGGCCCAGTACGCCGTACCGGGAACGACCCGGAGGTAACGGGGGCAGGCTTTTGGGGGTGAAAACTTCCAGGCTCACGCTGACATTGAGCCACCGGAATGGCGTTTCGCCCAACAAAAACGCAGGAGGAGCAGTTGATCCAAAGGAGGCTTTCTCCTACAGTATATTCTTGAACAAGCACCATCCATTGGCTGGAGAAATGGTTCGTTCGTATGCCGAGTTGGCTGCCATCAACCATTTGGGGGGGGCCCAGTTGCCATCCAAGGCCGCCGTGTCCGCGATCACCGAGGATTTGTTGCATCTTCTCTTTCCGGGTTTTTATGACGGGGGCGATCTCGAGGGCAAGGAGTTGGGCCCGGCCATCACAGAGTTGTTGGGAAGCGTGGAAAAAGCCCTGACTCGTGAAGTCAGCAAAAGCCTGACGGGCAAGGTCTCTGCAGGAGAGTCCGCGGAGG
>RHAF01000046.1 GCA_010028775.1 Verrucomicrobiota bacterium
ATCCAGGTTTCCTGGCTGCTGGGGTTGATGCACGGCTGCCTGGCACAACTCTTTCTTCTGGTGGCAGGCAGTCTTTCGCTGGTGCTCTCCGGTTTCTGGCGAAATCCTGGTCGTGCCGACGATGACTCCATGGCGCGAGCCCGGATGATCTGGTTCCTGAGCGGTGTGGCCTTTTTGCAAACCGTTTTGGGTGCGGTCATGCGACACGAGGGACCCGGCTTTCTAGCCATCCCTGATTTTCCCAGGATCTACGGATCCTGGTGGCCCGGTTTCTGGGACTCTGCAGTCCTTGGACAGATCAACCAGTTTCGGGCCACCGAACTACACTGGCCCGCAACAACCTCCTCCCTGATTTTTTGCCAGATCGTGCATCGGACCCTGGGATTGATCTTGGCGATCGGCATGGTGATCGGTGCCTGGTGGAGCGTGCGCTCGGCGGCCACTCCGCCATGGTGGCGCCGTGGGGTGACAGCCTGGGCTCTCTTGGCCCTCTTCCAGATGACCCTGGGCATTTCGGTGATATGGACGGGCCGCTTGCCTGAATTGGCCACGCTGCACGTTCTTTTTGGTGCGGCACTACTTCTGACCGGATGGCTTCTTGGTCTGGCCTCATGGAGAAGCGCCTACCCTGAATCGGTCCGCGAGATGGTGACTTCGAATTCCGACTCAGTCCGCGAGGCGAAGGTACGATGAGCACACTGGAGGGAGTATCCGTTTCCGTGGGCGGGTTAGGAACCAGGGCTTGGCTCAAGGATTGGTGTGAATTAATGAAGGCCAGGCTGTCCTTACTTGTTCTTTTGACCACCCTGGTCGGTTTGTACTGTGGATCGGGAGGACAACTGGAGTTGTGGCGCACCATTTTTACCCTGGCGGGAACCTCGCTGGTGGCCGCCGCGGCGGCGGTGCTGAACGAATGGATCGAGAGGGATTTGGATGCAAAAATGAATCGCACGGCGCAGCGACCCCTGCCTGCTGGAAGAGTCAGTCCGGATGAGGCCTTGGTGGGTGGAGCCGGCATGGCGGGAATCGGGTTGGCGATTCTTTACTTCGGCGTGAATGCCCCGGTGGCTTTTTTGGCGGGCGTGACGGTGGCCCTCTATCTCTTTGTCTACACCCCGATGAAAAAATGGACCGCCTTAAACACCCTGGTGGGAGCCGTTCCGGGGGCCATTCCACCCCTGATTGGCTTTGTTGCGGGCAGGGGAAATTTGGGCATTGAGGGATGGGCCTTGTTCTCGATTCTTTTTCTCTGGCAAATACCCCACTTCCTGGCGATTGCCTGGCGTCACCGGGAAGATTACCGCCGCGCCGGATTCCGAATGCTCCCTTGTCATGATGAGCGGGGAAGGGTGACCGGCCTGGTGGCCTTGGTCTATTGCCTGGCGCTATTGGCCGCCTCCCTTTGGCCGGTATATCTGAGGTCGGCCGGCATGATCTATGGTTGGGGTGCGCTGGCGTTGGGAACCGGCTTTGCATTTCTGGCGGCGGGCTTTGCATGGAGGCCGGGACTTGCCTCGGCACGCACCCTCTTTCTGGGATCACTGGTCTATCTGCCCGTGGTTTTGATTCTGCTGGTCGGAGATAGAAAATAGATATGACACCCCTGAGAAAATCGAACCTGATCCTGGTTACAATCTTGGTGATAGCCACTCTTGCGATGACGGGCTTCTGGATCTATTTCATCATCGCCAAGGAGCCTATCCGCCCCTAAATCGGAATTCACATGAGCACCGCCACGCTGACCTCTCCAGGCCACCTCCCCGCATCCGCCGGTGGCCCGCGGTTCACTCTCCCAAAATTCGGCATGCTCGTGTTTCTGGCCTCGGAAGCGATGCTCTTTGCCGGCCTCATTGGGGGATATATCGTTTTGCGCCTCGCCCAGGGGCCTGGCAACTGGCCCCCTCCGGGGGCTCCGGAAATCGGCGTTCGCATTCCCCCCACGTTCCTCAACTGGGTCATGATCGCCAACACGATCATCCTGCTCTCCAGCAGTCTGACTTTTCATTGGGGAGAAGTGAGGATGCGCAAGGGGGGTAGCGGACTGATCGGCTACGGACTGACCGCCCTGCTGGGGGCTTTCTTTCTCGGTGTGCAGGCATGGGAGTGGCACCACCTCAAGGAGGAGGGAATGTGGTTTGATTCCTATGGGACCTACGGCTCCTGCTTCTTCACCATGACCGGGTTCCACGGGCTCCACGTGTTTCTCGGCCTTCTGGGTGTTCTTTGGGCCACCGCCCGGGCGGGCCTCCGCCAGATGAAGCTGTTTTCGGGACAAGCTCCCAATCCGTCCCACACCTTTGAGGAATTGACCGGTTATTACTGGCACTTCGTCGATGTGGTCTGGATCTTCCTCTATTCCATCCTCTACGTGCTCTAACCGGGGGTGCTCGCCCCGGGGAGGGGGTAAGGTTCAGGCGTTCTTCAGAAAAGAGGCGATGACGTTTCCCAGGCTTACCGGATCCGGGCAGGGCGTGGGGTCTCCTTGGGAGGGAACGAAAAGGTAGCCCTCGCCGTGGGCCGGACCGTTGAGAATGCAGGCGTCCGTGCGGCAGTCCGAGATTTGGCTGCGTGCGGAATCGACGGCCTCAGCCTTGGATCCTTCGGCTTCCCATTTCCATCCTATAATTTTTGTTTGCCGGGCGAGGGTGCGGATGCGGTTGAGGATCCGGGGGGCGGGTTTTAACTCCAAACGGATTCCGGGAAGGTGGCCTGGCCATTTTTGACGGGAAAGCTTGTGGCCGGCCAGATCCGTGGCGACAGCCAGGTCGTAGTCGGGAAGGGCGGCCGGCAGGAGAATGGCGGAGTAGGTGGAAAGCGGGTTTCTTTGCAGGAGTTTTTCCAGGTCGTGGACGGTCTGGAACCTTTCCGAGGAATGCAGCCCGGTGGGAAGGGGATGGGTGGAGGCGGTTCCGTACCACAGGGTGATATGAAGGCCGTGTTTGCGCAGTGTTTCCGCCAGGCAGACTCCGGTGCGACCAGTGGAGGTGTTGGTCAGCACGCGCGCTCGGTCCAAGGCAACCGAAGCTGGACCGGCGATGAGGAGGACTTCCACCTGATGACTCTACGGCATCCGCCTGTCGGGGAAAACATCAGGCTTGCGCCGGAGGGGTGAAACGCCGAAACCGATAGGTGAGCTCATGACCTATCTTGGTTTTCACCTCACTTTCAACCTCCCCCTCCTGACCGTCCTTTTCTTCCTCTCCGGGAGGGGGATTTGGCCGATGGAGATGGTTTTGGTGATGGCCGGCGTTCTGGGGATCGTGGTGGCTTTCACCTCCCCGTGGGATAATTGGGCTGTCTGGAAAGGAATCTGGGACTTTCCCAACGAGCGGGTGCGCTTTCGGATCGGACGTCTACCGGTGGAGGAATACGCGTTTTTCATCATTCAATCCCTGGAGGTGATGTGGCTGAGCTGGATTTTGCTCCGGTGGGTTGAGCCACCGCATGGGGCGCCCCAACCTCGCTGGATCGGCGAATCGCAGGTGTTGCGCCAGATCGGCTTTCTCTTTGTCGTTTGGGCGGCGGTTGGGGTGGCACTGAAACAGTGGCCGGAGCGTGAGCGACGGATTCATTATGCGTGGCATCTGCTTTTTTGGTTTCTTCCGGTGGTGGCCCTGCAGTGGATGGTCGCTGGCCCCATGCTTCGCGCCTATTCCTTTCATGTCTGGGTTCCCACTCTCGGCATTGGGACTTATCTCTGCCTGGCGGACTGGTACGCTATCCGGCAGGGAATCTGGTTTTTTGACCCACGCCAGATCACCGGGATCAAAATCGGCGGGATTATGCCCTGGGAGGAAGCGGCCTTCTTTTACATCACCAGCCTGCTTGTCGCTCAGACCTTTCTGATTCTTCTGCCTGCGGGATTGCGATGATCCATCCGCTAGGGCGGAGGCTTCTCAGTTAAAACTTGGGTTCGTTGCCTGCCTTCCACTTGATGTTGCAGCCCAGACTGGGAATTTGCGGAGAGGGGACGGGACGATTGGCAAGCAAGGCATCCAAGGCGGCCCTTAGATCCTGACCTGTGGCCATCTGGTCGCTTTTTGGCCGGGTCGGATCAAACTGACCCGCGTAGGCCAGTTTTCCGGAAGCATCCAGAAGGAAAAAGTCCGGCGTACAGGCGGCGTGCCAGGCGTGGGCCACCTGCTGGCTTTCATCGACCAAATAGGGGAAGTTCCAACCGACTTGACGGGCAAAGGCCGGCATTTTTGCCGGGGCATCTTCGGGATACTGGGTGATGTCGTTCGAGTTGATCGCCACGAAGGCCACTCCTTTTTCAAGAAACTCGGTGGACAACTCTCCCAGCTTAGGCCCTACATGGATGACGTAGGGGCAATGGTTGCAGGCGAAGACCACCACCATAGGTCGACCGGCTGAGATTTCGTCGCTCGACCATTTCTTTCCCTGCGCATCAGGGAGGCTGAACTTGGGAGCCGGGGATCCCAGCGGCAAACGCTGGGTGGAGGGGGTGCGAGCCATCTTATTTGACCACCGACCCTTTGCCCGGCTCTTTGTCCTTGGCGATCGTGGAATTCTTCAGCGCCGACTGGATGTTCAGCCAGTCCGACATGATGTGAAGCGCCTCCTTTAATTCGATGCTTTCAGTGAGGTCGACTGCATCGGTGACACCCTCGGATTCGGAATCGGCGGAGTCTTCCAAGGCGGGCTTTTTCTTCTTCGGGTCCTTATCGGAAAGGATCACACCCTTCTTGGCGTCGATCATCAGCCGGGCCACGGGCTTGGAAAGTTTGTTGATCTCGTCCTCAATTTTCTTTCTTTCCTCGTTACGCTGGTCCTCAAGTTGTTTTTCCGCCAGACGGGAGGATTCGTTAAGGGAAATGGTGCCTGATTCCAGCCGGGCCCGAATCTTATCGATATCCTTTTGCAGGAAGTCCATGTCCTTGTCCGCTGCCAGGCGCTCCTTGGATTTCTCCCCAAGGATGACCCGAAGGGAGGGATCGATCGCCAGGGATTCAAATCGGCTCGGTCCGATCTCGTCCCAGGGCAGGGCGTTGGGTAAATCGGATTCCCCAATCTTCATATAGTCCAAGGGTGAGGGGATGGAGATGTCCGGTATGACGCCGCGGTTTTGGGTGGAGTGGCCGTTGGGTAGGTAGAATTTCTGGATCGTGAGTTTCATTGCGCCGGCCTGGGGTTGGGAATGATCAGCCTTCTGGAGGAAGCGGCCCAACTCCACCACCGCCTGCACCGTTCCCTTGCCGTGGGTGCTTTTCTCGCCGACGACCAGTGCGCGGCCGTAGTTTTGAAGGGCACCGGCGGTGATTTCCGAGGCCGATGCGCTGCGGCGGCCGGTCAGAACCATCAGCGGACCCTGGTAAATTTCCCCGGGGTTGTCGTCGGTTCTTTGGATGACTGTTCCCTTGCTGTCCTTGACCTGCACCACCGGTCCCTGATCAATGAAGAGGCCCGTCAGGGCCACTGCCTCATCCAGCAGGCCGCCGCCATTTTTTCGTAGATCAAGAATTACCCCGTCCACCTGGGCCTGGTTTAGCTTTTTCAGGAGAGTCTCCACATCCTGCGAGGTGGAGTTTGGGGTCGCACCGTTGCCGCTTTTGGATGAGTCCGCTCCACCGACTTCCCCGTAAAAGCTGGGAAGATCGATGACCCCGATTCTCCAGGCGTCAGGTTTGGGATTCGGAATAGGTAGTTTGGGGCTTGCGTCCGACGTTGTTGCACCCGAGGAGAATCGATCCTTCAACTGGGCCCACCAGTTGTCGCTAGCTTTCTGTGTCTCGGAAGAGGAATTCTTTTCCGGGAGATCGGAGGCGCCAAGCGCGGTTCTTGGGATGTCAAAGATGGAGGCGCTGGCCTGTTGGGCGGCCAGTTTAACCTCGTCACGCGTGATTTGGATCTCCCTCTGTTCTCCCGCGCTACTGCCCGATGGATTGACCTGCAGTCGGACAATGGTTTTTTTGGGGCCCCGGATCTTCTTCACCGCATTGCGCAGTTTCATGTCGACAATGTCCTCGAAGGGTCCGTCACCTTGGGCCACACCGATGATCTTGTCGCCCACCTTGAGGCGTCCGTCGAGGTCAGCCGGTCCGCCCGGGACCAACTCCTTGATCACGCAGTAGCCGTCCTCCGAGGCTAGCACGGCCCCGATCCCGCAGAGGGCCAGTTTGATGCCGATGGAGAAATCCTCAAGGGTGGACGGGCTCATATAGCTTGAATGGGGGTCGTAAAGGCTGGCCAGGGCGGTGAGATACATCTGGGAGATTTCCTCGTTGTCATAGTCCTCCAAGTTTTTTACCAAGCGGTCATATCTCTTGGTCACCACGGCGAGGGGATCGTCGGAAGCTTTGGGCTTATCCTTGGCGGGCTTCTTCTGGGTGATCAACTTCTCCCGCAGGAGATCGAATTTGAGGCGTCGTTCCCAAAGTTCATCGGCGGCCGCCTGGTCGGCAGGCCAACCCACCTTGGAGCGATCCAATTCGTAGCTTTGCTCGGAGGAGAAATCGAAAGGAAGGGCAAGGCGTTTCTTGATCCAGTCCAAACGGGCGCGGACCCGCTCATTGAATCCGGCAAAGATTTCAAAAGCGGGGGTGATGTTGCCTGACTGGGTGAGTTGGGCCATTTGAGGTGCGTACGTGTCCTGGTAAGCCTTCAGGTCGGAGTTCAGGAAGAAGGCGTGATTGTAGTCCAGGGCCTCCATGTAATTTTTGATCCAATTACGGGCCCGCTCTTCCGTCAGGGGGCGCCCGGAAAAGTGGTGGTCCTGCAGAAGTTTTTGAACCAGAAACGCGGTAGGCTCGGCAGTTCCCTTTTGCTTAGGAACATCCGCGAGGGCGGAAGAGATAAGCAGGAGGCCAACCGTTAACCATCTCAATGAATTGGCTCCTTGTGCTTTAAACATAGATGGAAGATAGCCCAACTTTACATTGATGCACTTTAAATGAATAAAATTATCCATAAAGTAAGTTCAAGTTATTTATTCACAAGTGGTTGAAAGACAATGTTCTACAGAACTTTAAAACAGCAATTCAAGCTGCTGCTGGACGTCCTTTTGCAGGCGCTTGGAGACCAGAAAAACAGCCCCGCATTTCAGTATTATCTCAAGATGCCCTTTGGGGTTGCGTTTCCAGGACTTGATTTGATGTCGGGCCACGATATGTCCCCGGGAAATTTCCAGCGTGTATCCCGGAGGAAGCTTGTCCCGAAAAGACTGGAAGGTGGATCGGATCAATCCCTTGCCTTCGGTGGTGCAAACCTCGACATAATTTTCGCTGGATCGAACCCAAAAAAGGTTGGCGAGGGGGATCTGCGAGGTTTGTCCATTAATCTCGAGAGAAACCCCCGTGTTATCCCTGATTGAGCGGAGAAAAATTTGGTCACGGGCGCGGAGAAGGGCGGTTCTTAGGCGATTTTCTTCCACCGGTTTGAGGATGTAGTCGGCAAGATTCTTGGCAAAAGCAGTTGCCGCATGCTGGGGAAAGGCCGTGACCGCAACCACTGCGGGCGCGGTTTCAATTGAGTCAAGAACGCGATACCCGTCAATGTCGGCAAGATTCAGGTCGAGCAAGACGAGATCGGGTTTGTTTGTGTTGATCATCTGAATCGCCTCTTTTGCGGTGCCGGCCTCCCCCACTAATTCAACCTGGGCTGTCTTTTGCAGCATATCGGCCAGATCGCGCCGGACGTAGGGTTCGTCCTCGACCAAGATGGTGCGTAGAGGTTTTCTCATGCGGCGACCTGCAAGGGGAGTTGGATGCGCGCCTCCACCTGATCATTGGGCAAACCTACCAACTCAACCCCGGAAGATTGGGAGTAGGAGACTTTCAACTGCTTGCTCAGAAGGGAAAGTCCTCCGGGAATATCACCCTTTCCGTGGCTTCTGATGCTTCCCGCATGCCGAACAACGAGACTGACCGTTTGGGGGCTGGTTGGTCGGCACTCAAAATGAATGGCCAAGTGTCCTTCCGCGTCAGAAGTGCCGTGTTTGACGGCATTTTCCACCAGGGTCACCACCGATAAAGGGGGGAGAAAAACACTCTTTTCGCTTGGGTCCGGATGGTGACTGAAGGAGATGGATCTGCCACGGATCGCCTCCAACCTGATGTAGTCCTGACAGATTTCCAACTCGTGATCGAGGGTGATCAGGGTGCTGACCTGGGAATCCACCACCGCCCGAAGAAACCGGGCCAGCCGGCCCGTGAAATCACGGGCCAGGTCCGGGTTGGCTTTGATCATCCCGCGTAGTCCTGTCAGGCAGTTAAAGATCAGGTGAGGGTTTAAGTGGGAACGCAATGCGCGGACTTCCAGGTTGGCCAATTCGGCTTTGGCTTCGGCCTCCTGCCGACGGCTTGTTTCCATCCGGCTTTGGAGAATACCGATGATGGTCAAGGGGTCGCCATGATTCCCTTTGTCGGTAATGGTCCAATGCGATACGTAGCCCGGATGCTTTGGATTGATGGAGGGGATAATCATGTTTCCGTGCGTCTGCGTGGCCTCAAAAAGAAGAGGGTGATTGCCGATTTGGGAGGTAATTCGTGGGTTCAGAAATTGGAGCCCGTCTTTCCGGGTCCAGGACCAGAAGGATGAGTCGAGGGTTTCCATGATGAGATCATCCTGTTCGCCACGTTTACGGAGTTCATCCGCCGCCACTCCCAGAGGGAGAAGAGTGAGGCATACGGCCATCAGAACCCCGATCTGCTCAAGAGCCTCATCCAACATCGAGGGCGGCGGCAGATTCCGGTTGAGGGGAGATTCCATTCCTTTTGCCCCGATAAAACTGATATTGGCCTGGAGATGCCGTTGATTCAGAACCGTGGAGAGGGGGCGGCTTTCCGGCACGTCGAAGGCAAAGTAGACGGTGGAGGTCAGGAGGCAGACCAGGGTTGCCCCGCGAAAACCGGTCGACCATATGCCCCAGACCACCAGCGGCACGATAAGTACCGAAGTCATGCGAAGGTAGGTTGGGAGGTTCTCGGAATGAAATATCCAGAGGGCAAAACTCACCCCAAAAAGAATGAAAAGAATTCTCCGTCCCTTCGGCTGGGCCGCGAGAAGGGAGGTTTGAACAAAGAAGGCGCTGACGGCCGCCGGAATCCATGGGGCCACGATCAGAAAAGATCCAAGTTCCCGAATTCTCTGGAACTTGTGGTCGAACTTTAAAACGGGCAAGCGCAAGAGCAGCCAAGCCAAAGCAGTTTCGGCTAGATTTCCCAGCGGCAGGACAAAGGCGATCCATGATGGAGTCGGAGCCCAAAGGGTCAGGTTGGGCAGGGTGAGTCCAAGATATACCCCAATCAACATCCAGGGACCCCGGAGAAGACAAGCGGCCAGCGCGGCACCGGAAGCCGGCCAAAATGGTGCAGACCATACCGGGTAGATGGCTTGGATGGATAGAGTGACATACGCCAACACGAATTGGCTGACTGCAGTCAGGAATATACCAACCAAAGTCCTCACATTCCGTCTCAACCATTTGCCCATACGACCCATGGTGTTCATTAATACACCTAATAATTATAAAAACTAGACCCGCTTGTCACCGTAAATACCCCATTTGTCACAAATTGTTTTCGGTGGGGGGGGTCGAACGAGATAATAAGACGAACTAATCAGTTAGAAACTCCCAATGAATCCTGTGGATATAAATGTGTTTCTTTTGGAAAACAGGCCCGTTATTCGGGATGCACTAGAGGGTCTTTTGCGGGGTGTTTTCCATGGCGAATTCGCCCACCACAGTCGGTATGAGGATTTGCCTAAAAAAATCCCTGATCCGTCGCTGGTTTTGATGGCGGTGCATCTTTTACCGGCGGATGCTCCGATTCCTTTTGCCAAGGAGGGATTGGCCACCGTGGTCTACGCCGAAAATTTTACCCCCAACTGTGCCGCTTGGTGGATCGACAGGGGGGCCATGGGCGTTTGGGATCTACGTGACAGTTTTGAAAGTGTCCAGGAGGGGTTGTTGGGAACGTTGAGGGGCGAGGTATTGAAAAGCGAATGCGTCAAAAAGGTGCTCAACGGTTCGACGCCAAAGTTTGGCATGCACCTTCTCTCCAAGCGCGAGTTGCAGGTCGCCATCCGGTTGGTTCAAGGGAACTCCACCCGCGATGTGGC
>RHAF01000047.1 GCA_010028775.1 Verrucomicrobiota bacterium
CCAAGATGACTATGACTGCTCGGCGATTTTGGATGACTGGCTCAACGATTGGGCGGTGGACCGCATTTACACGGTCTGCCCTGACAAGTGGCATATTCTGTATCCAAAGTGCATTGGAAACCGTGAGATTCTGCTGGGCTACACAGGATATGTTTCCGAGGAATGGTTGGAATCTTGGAAAAAACCGAAACTACGCAATGCCAGGACGTTAGATGTTTCTTACCGCACGTCCAAGTTGCCTGCCAACTTCGGAAGCTTAGGGGCGTTAAAATACAGAATCGCCGGCCGCTTCCTCAAGGCTCTAGGAAAAGTAAGCCGACTCAAAACCGACATCTCCATCCGTTTTGAGGACATGATTCCTGGCAAACAGTGGCACGACTTCATGAACGACTCGAAGTGCTGTCTGACTACTCCGAGTGGAAGCTCTCTGCTGGACCCGCATAACAACATTCGAAAAGGTGAATTCGAGGAAATCGAGGCACACTGCTTTCCCGGTCTGGATAAACAACACGTTTTTTCGGCGATTTCCCCCCGGAACATCGAGGCGGCCCTTGCGGAAACAGTCCAGCTTGCGACGCCGGGAAATTATTCCGATCTCATGGAACCGGACACCGACTATGTCCGCCTTGAAGAAGACTGCTCCAATATCAAGGATGTCCTGAAAACCATCGGCGATTCCAAAAAGTGCGAAGCTATAGCCGACTGCTGCAAAGAAAAAATTCTAGCTCAGCCGCGGCTGCGCAGGGCCAATATCGTCGGGGAAATTGTGGAATTTGGTGCGAAAATCGCTTCGGAACGTGGAATTCCTGAGCCCGATCAGAGGAAGGTCGACAAGGCTTTGAAAAAATATCAGCAGGACAAAAATTCGAATTTTCAGAGAATCTCCCCCGTTAAAAAAATCAGATATTTTTTTCGAAAAATCCTCAAACGAAAGAAAAGCTAAAGGCTTCCCGGATATGTGTGGGATTGCTGGTTCATATAATTTCGGCAATTCGCCGGACAAGCATGTGCTCAATCACATCACCGACGCCATGACCCATCGAGGACCCGACGGGCGGAGCATCTGGCAGGACGGGTGTATTGGGCTGGGGCACCGGCGATTGGCAATTCTCGACCTTTCCCCCGCAGGAGCTTGTCCAATGGTCTGCCGATCACCCGACGGCCGGGAATGTGTGCTCACTTACAACGGGGAGGTTTACAACTTTCTGGAGATCCGGCGGGAGTTGGCAGCGGAGGGGTATCAATTCCGATCTGAAACGGACACCGAGGTGGTGGGGGCGGCCTACCTGCGTTGGGGGCCAGACTGCCTTTTACGTTTCAACGGCATGTGGGCACTCGCCATCTGGGACCCTCTGGAGCAAAAACTGTTCCTTGCGCGGGATCGGTTCGGAATCAAGCCACTCCACTATCTTTGGCACGGGGAAACCTTTTATTTTGCTTCCGAGCTGAAGGCCTTTTGTCCGTTGCCCGGATTCCGGCGAAGGCTCAACCGGGAATACGCGGCGGAAGCATTGCGCAAAAGCCAGCCGCTGGAAGGAACCTCGGAGGAGACCCTGATGGAGGGGGTGAAGAAACTCCTTCCTGGCCACCGCATGGAAATCGGGCGGGATGGAAAACTGCGGAAGGAAAAGTGGTGGGAAACCCGGGACCATCTTCCCCGGGTGGCCTCCAGCTTGGCGGAGCAAGTGGCGGAGTGGCGGTATCTCTTTCTGGATGCCGTGCGCCTTCGGTTGCGAAGCGATGTCCCCATCGCGACCAGTCTCAGCGGGGGTCTGGACTCCTCCGCCGTGGCGGGGGCTTTGCATCTTCTGGAAAAGGAAAGCCCCGAACGTCTTCTCCGGACCCCGCGGGACTGGCGAAAAAGTTTTTGTTCAGCGTTCCCCGGCACAGCCCTCGACGAGACGGCCTATGCGGAGGAAGCCGCCCGGGCCACAAATTCCCCCTGCCGGCTGAGGGTTTTCACGGAGGCCCCCTCCGCAGGACAAATTGAGGAGGCGGTCTGGGTGATGGAGGATGTCTCTCCCGCCTTGGCGGTGCCGGTGGTGGAAAATTACCGGGCGATGCGTTCCCAGGGCGTCTGGGTCTCCCTCGACGGCCATGGCGCGGATGAGATGCTGGGAGGCTACGGGTGGTACCTGGCGGAGCCGATGGAAAGCCTGAACGACCGCCTTTACCGTGAGTTTCACCAAACCCTGCTGCCCTCCATCCTTCGGAACTTTGACCGCTGTTCCATGGCCTCAGGGGTGGAGGTGCGAATGCCATTTATGGATTGGCGGCTGGTATGTATGAGCTTCGCCCTCCCGGCTGACCGGAAAATCGGACACGGCTACACCAAGTGGATCCTCCGGGAAGCGATGCAGGGAATCCTGCCGGACACCATCCGACTGCGGAGATCCAAAATCGGATTCAATTCGCCGATGATCGACTGGTTTCACCAGGGGCTGGGAGGTCTGGCCCAAAAGGTGATCGCCAGCCCCCGCTGGCGGGGGTGCCGCCTGTTTCCGTCGCGTAAAATAGGGGAGGAGATCCTGCGGGCGGGACGGGAAAAGCATCTTGGCCCCAAGGACTGGGAAAAGACCCTGCAATGGTGGACATGCCTGAATCTCGTTTTGTGGGAGAGTCTTTTCCTGGATGGAGTTGAAAACCGGATGGCACGGGCGAATTGAAATTTTTTCAAATCGCCCTCTTTTACGACAAGTACCTGCAGGATTTTGACCGGCGGCATCCCGGGCGCGGACAAAGGAGTTTTGAGCATCAGCAAAAACTGCTTTTTTCCGACGGCTTTTCAGCCTGCCACTATTTTGCGGAGGGTATGGCCGGGCTGGGCCACGAAACCATGATGGTGGTGGCCAATGACCGGAGCAGCCAGGAAGCGTGGCAGCGGGAAAATCGCGTGGAGGTTGCCCCCCCGGTTATTTCCGAACCCACCGGGGCTTGGGGGCAGGCCCTGCCCCCGAATCTTCTGGCCATTCTTTTGGCTCAGACACGGCAGTTTGAGCCCGATGTGCTTTATCTTCAGGATCCTATTTCCCTCGATTCGCGATTTCTCTCCCTCCTGCAAAAAAAACCCCGCTTGGTGGTGGCGTGGCGGGCCTCCGAAATTCCTCGCAAAACCGACTGGACCGAAATCGACCTGCTGGTCTCCAACCACGAACCGTCCCTGCGTGCCGGCAAAGCCCGGGGAGCACGCTGGCAAGAGCTCCTGCATCCGGGATTTCCGCAGCGCCTGGCCCGGGCGGTTGAGCATGTTCCGGAAAGCCGAGATGTGGTCTTTTCCGGCCAGCTTTCGCCTCTGCACCGCCGTCGGACCGAGCTCCTGACCGGCCTGGCAATGGATCAGCTGCGTCCAGGGGGGGAATTCGAGCTCCATTATGCCGTCAACACGGAGGGAAAAACCCCGGCCGGTGTCGCCATGCATGCAAAAGAACCGGTCTACGGCATGGAAATGTACGAGCTACTGCGTTCGGCCAAGATCTGCCTGAACATCCACGCCGAGCTGGCGGAAAAAACCGGTGGCAATATGCGGGTCTTTGAGGCCACGGGAATCGGGAGTTTTCTTCTCACGGATCTGGGCCGCCAAGATCACGGACTTTTCCAATCCGGGCGGGAAATCGAAACCTTTCGAAACCAAGAAGAACTGCGGGAAAAAGTCCTGCATTATCTGCAAAATCCCGAGGAACGTAATAGAATCGCCAAAGCCGGCCAGCAGAAGTGCCTCCGGGAATTTTCCCTAATCCAAACTGCGGAGAAATTCGAGGAACTGATCTTTCGGTGCCTTGAAGAAAAAGGAAAAAACCGGAGTTTCCGCCGTTGGGCCCGATTTTGGCCGGGCCTCTCATCGGTTCCCGGCCAGAAACCTAGACCCTGAGCGCAACACCCGGCATGAGTTTCCGCAATTGCAAGCACCGCGGCCTTTTGGGGCTGGCGAAATGGATGATGGGCAAGGGCTATACGAAACGAGCCTTCCGAATTCTAAGTTGGCTCAAAGGGAATCGATGCCAGCTGGCCGGCGTGGATCTTCTGCGGGCCCGTTGCCGGCTAACCAAAAATGCAACGGGTGAGGCGATCGAAATGCTGAAGGAGGAGCTTCGGTGGCATCCTGAAAACCAGGAGGCGCGCGCCCTTTTGGAGTCTCTGCGGCCAGAACCAATCCGGCTTGAGCCGGAAGGAAAAACTCGTGCTTTAGGGGAATTTTCGCGTCTTTTCGAGGCGGTGAGGGAATACACGATGTTGAGCCCCGACCGTCTCTGCTTTCTGTATGAACAGGCGCGTAAGGTGATTGCCACGGGGATTCCTGGGCATTTTGTGGAGTGCGGGGTGGCGGCAGGGGGAAGCTCTGCCCTCTTGGCGGCGGTGTTAAAAAGGAATGACACCACTGGAAGGAGTCTTTTTAGCTTTGACACCTTTGAGGGCATGCCTGCTCCTGGTCCGGAGGATATCCATTGCGGGATGGAGGCACAAAAAACCGGCTGGGGAACCGGTACCTGCTCCGCCCCGTTGGATTCGCTCCGCGACGCGGCTACCTTACTGGGTAGTTGGGATCGGATTGTTCCCGTTCAGGGTCTTTTCGGAAAAACCTTGCCGCAGGAAAAATCCAAGATCGGACGGATCGCCCTGTTGCATATGGACGGCGATTGGTACTCATCAACAAAGGACATTCTTGAAAACCTTTACGACCTGTTATCTCCGGGCGCGTATGTCCAAGTCGATGATTACGGACATTGGGATGGATGCAAAAAAGCCCTGGATGAATTTTTCGATCAGCTGGGCTGGAAGCCACAGCTTATTCGCGTTGATTCGGTGGGCGTGGGCTTTTGGAAAAAAAACTAAATACCTCCGGACCAGAGATTCCCAGAACAAAAGTCCCCAAGGCGGCGGTTCGGGTTCGAAGGATTGGTTTTTCGTAACGAAAGCCTACTAAGAGTTTTGAGATGAAAATATTGACCACCGGTGCTCGAGGCAGGTTGGGGGGTGTTTTGCGCCAGTTTTGGGAAAAGCGGGGTAATCCAGTGGTCGCCTATTCCCGGAACGCGGACGAAGGGCACCGGTCCCTGGCGGATCTGGGCAAGGAGCTGGCCACCAGGCGACCGGCCAAGGCCCTACTTCACCTCGCATGGAGCACGGTGCCTGCCTCCGCCGAGCTCCGGCCGGGAAGTGAATGGCGGGAGGATCTTCCCTTGCTGGCTTCAATGCTCGAGGGGTTGCACCAAGCCAAAAAAAAGGGGATCCGGATCCCCCGACTGGTCTTTTTCTCGACCTGCGCGGTGTACGGGCAAGGAAATGGGAAACGGGCTTTCTCCGAAAAAGATCCGGCTTCCCCCATCGGATGGTACGCTTCCGCCAAGGCTGAGGCGGAGACGCTGATCCGGCGGTTCTGCGAACAAAATTCCCTGCCCTATCTCATTCTGCGAATCAGCAATCCCTACGGATTCGTCCACAACCACGATTCCTTGCAGGGAGTGATCCCGCACCTGTCCCAGTCCCTTCTGCGCCGAAGGCCGTTCCGCCTCTGGGGCGACGGCCGGGCCCGGAAGGACTATCTTCACGTGGAGGATTTCTGCCAAGGGGTTGACGCCGCGATCAGGCACAACCTGACCGGCATCTACAACCTATGCCACGGCCACACCACCTCCCTGCAGGAGCTGATCAGCACGTTTGCCGAGATCACCGGCAAAAAAATCCGGACGGAAAAGAAGCCGGCCAAGGCTTGGGACGTGGGCCAAGCACGGTACAGCCACGCAAAATTCACCCGGGCGACCGGCTGGAGGCCCTCTGTTCCGCTGCGCGAGGGCCTCCGACGTTACCTAGAGGAACTCTTCTCTATTTAAAGGTCGCGTCCTCTAAAATTGAGTTTTTTTTGCACCTATTTCGACCACCGCTACGCGGAACAGGGGCTGGCCATGATCTCTTCGCTAACGCGGTTCGAAAAAAAGGCCGTGGTCTGGGTGCTTGCCTTGACAGAGGAGTGCGAGGCGCTTCTCCTTAAGATGGCTTTACCCGCCATCCAAGTCGTGCCGCTGCGTGTGCTGCTGAAGAAAAGGCCTGCCCTGGAAAAAGTGCGAAACCGAAGAGGTGTGGTGGAGTTTTACTTTACGGCAAATCCGGTATTCGTTCGATTTTGTCTGGAAAAGATCCCGACGAACCAGCTTTTGACCAAGCTGGATTCCGACCTGTACTTCTACCAAAGCCCCCGGCTTATCCGCAAACGGGAGGAGGGCCATTCCGTAGTCATTACGCCCCATCGTTTTCCTGCCCGCCTGCGGGACCGGGAGCGATTTGGAAAATTCAACGTGGGCTGGGTAAGCATCCGCAACGACCGGGCGGGAAGGGCCTGTGCCCGGGACTGGGAACGCCAATGTCTCGATTGGTGCCATGACCGGCCTGAACCGGGCCGATATGCCGACCAAAAGTACTTGGATGCCTGGCCCAGCCGTCATCAAAGAGTGAAGGTTCTAAAATATCCGGGGGCAAACCTGGCCAGCTGGAACGTGGGCGAGGCGGACCTGAGCTGGGATGGATCCAAGGTAAAGGTGAACGGGGAGCCTCTGGTTTTTTACCATTTTTCCGGCCTGCGACGCATGACAGACCGGGTCTTTGATCCCCAGTGGTCCCAGAACGACCTCAAACCTTCGCGAATCCTCGTCCAGAGGGTGTATCGGCCTTACCTTGCAGCCCTGCAGGCGGCACGAAAGTCGATTGGGGTTACCGGCGAATCCGCCGAATCGCTCCGTTACGGGGAAACTGGAAAAAAAACCAGCCCGCCTGGCTTCTGGAAGCGTTGGCGGCGCGTGTTGCGGGGTGATTATCTCAGGGACTAGACGTGCTTTTTGGCGGCAAAAAACGACTGCAGGTTGTTGTTCCCGGCTTCAAGGTTTTCCCCCACTCCATGCGCGAAGCCTGGGCCCTGAACCTAAAACAGATGGGGGTGGGCTTCGACTGGATCGTCCATCGGGAAGGCCAGGCTGAGCGCACGGCAAAAAAAATACGACCCGAGTCCCTGGTCTTTTTGCTCAATGACCACCATTTGGACGACTTGACCAGCTACCTTTGTGAGCAAGGCAAATATGGCCGGGGCCGGGACGGTGGCATCTGGGTGGGCCTTGCCACGGAAAAAGTCGTCGACTCCATATTCCCGAGAAGTGAAGAAAAGACCCGGCTTTGCGCCAATCTCTGTCATCTGGTGGCGCATTTTGATCCAAAAGCCGGCCCGATCCTTTTGGACGCCGGGGCGCAGCCCTTTTTTTGCCACCAGTACGCCGACGCGGAGACTTTCCGTTCCCGGCTTGAATACTCCAGCAAGAACAACGGCATCTTTTGGGCGGGGAAGTTAAGGGTGGGGGACTTCACCGAAGCCTACCGGGAGCGTGCCCTATTATTCGAGGGTATCCGTCAAACCACCGGGTTTGTTTGGCGGGAGGCAGCCAACCCGGAAAAGGGGATCGCGCACATTGTCCGGGAAAAGGATAGTTACAAGGGTCTCCTGAACCTTCCCTCCAACTGTCCGGGATTCACCTCCAATTTTTTTGAAAACCTGGCCATGGGAGGATGCGTCTTTCAACACGACGTTTCCTCGTCCCATCCCGAGGGGTTGGAGCCTGGCGCGCACTACCTTGCCTACCGCCGTGACCAACCGGAAAGCCTGCGGGAAGTTTGCGGACGCTTCCTGCGGGATCCCGGACAATACCGGGAGATGGCGCGGCGCGGCCATGAGGCCTGTCTGCGGGCCCACACCCTGAAAATTCGGATCCGGGAAATTTTCGCCGCCCTTTCGCAAGGCATGGAATCATGGGGCGCATCCCGCGTGGCCAAGGAACTTCTGGGGGGGGTTGTGGGAAGGGCCTTGTCCGCCCCGTGAGTCTTGTTTTTCGGTATCCGCTGAAGACCCTTAACAATCGGCGAGTGGCCCCATGGGTAGCTTCCCGCAACGGCAAAAATTCGGAGGCAGGGGTGATGGAGACGACTGCCGCCATGGAACGGCTCCGTTCGGCCCAGGGAGGGTTTCTTTACGGAAAAATCGGCACAACGGAACTGTTGGCCCTGGAGTTTTCCGAGAGGTATCTCCAACCCTCATGGCCGGCGGGGTTGAGTTGGAAAAGACAGGCAGATCGGCTGCTTCTCGATTCCGGCGTGTTTCCCGCCACGCGCGGGCAGTTTGACCGGTTCCTCCACACTTATGCCGAGAGTGTCGGAGCCTTAGACGGCATCTGTCTTTGGCAGGATTCGGCATTTTTGCGGCAATATGAGCTCCGTCTGGCGAGCTTCCTTTGTCCAAACGCTTCCCACTTGAGCGGACAGGTGCTCTCGCCTTTTTCGGTTCTTCCCGAAATCGCCAATCTACGTTGGCTGGTGGTTTCCCCCTTTGTCAAAACCATGAAAAGCCAGGAGAGACATCTTGCGCGGGTGCACTCCTTTTACCCCTGGCACGGGTGTCTGGAGGGAATCGAGGGCCGGCCGGTTTATCTGCGTTGCCCCTTTTTCTCCTATATGGAAAAGTCCCCTTACCGGGATTGGTCGGAGGGCGTGGATAGGTTGACGGAAGAGGCCCTGAAACATGAATTTGATCTCGCTTTGGTGGGGGCGGGGGCTTGGTCTTTGCCACTTTTGGCCAACCTGAAGCGCGCGGGAAAAAAGGGAATCCATCTGGGCGGGGCCACCCAGTTGGTTTTTGGCATCAAGGGGCGCCGTTGGGATCAGGAGGGTTGGTATATGCCATACAACGAAGCATGGGTGCGGCCCCTCCCGGAAGAAACTCCTGCTGGATATATGCAAAAAGAGAGGGGGTGCTATTGGTGATATTTGTATCCTCCTCGGTAGAGGGTTTTTGAGTTGGGCTCCGTCTGTCAACAGCCGGTCACGGTTCTTTTTTATCGCCGGCCGGATCATCTCCGGCAGGTCATGGACCGGGTACGCGAGGTCAAACCCGCCCGGCTTTTCGGGGTTTCCGACGGGCCCAAAACCAACGATCCGGCCTCGCTGGCGGGGGTGGAGGCGTCCCGGCGTATTTTCCGCGAGGCCATCGACTGGCCCTGCCAGTGGGAAATCCTTGAGCGGGACAACAACCTCGGCTCCTACCTCAGCGTCTCCCGGGGGCTGGACTGGGTCTTCGAGCGAGTGGAGGAAACCATCATCCTCGAAGATGACACCGTCCCGGATCCCACTTTTTTCCGGTTTGCTTCGGAACTTTTGGGAAAATACCGGGAAAATCCATCTGTTGCCTCTATCAGCGGGGATAACTATGACCATCCGGCGGATTGGCCCGGGCCGGAGACCTATCGCTTCACGCGTTATCACCATGCCTGGGGCTGGGCCACATGGAAACGGGCCTGGAAGCATTTTGACCGGGAGGAAAAGCTCCTCCCTCTTCTGCAGGACAGGGAGTGGCGAAAAAGACAAGGGTTGGGCCGCACGGAGTGGGCTTACTGGGACCGCTGCTTTCGGCACACCTACGCCAAAAAACTGGATGCCTGGGATTATCGGTGGACCCTCTCCCTCTGGGCCCACGACATGTTCTGCATCGTGCCCAGGTTGAACCTAGTCCGGAACATCGGGTTCGACTCCCTCGGCACGCATACCGTGGACCGTGACCTGGCCGATCTTTCCATGCACGAAGCCCAGTCGATGAAGTTTCCTTTGGTGCATCCGCAGACAGGCCGGCCGGATGCTGTCATGGATGCGCGGGTTTTTAAAAATCACTTCCAGAAGCTCGAGGGCCGCCGAAACCTGTGGCAAAAGCTGCGGGACCGGATTTTCGGCAAGCGCGCAAAACCTATTTGAAGGTCCTGCTCCTTTAGGACCACGCGGAGACCGGCGGCGCGGTGGGCGGAAAGAAGTAGTCGGTTATTGGGGGGGGTTGACAAATATGCACAAAATACATACTATCTGCATGTGAAGGCGACTCTTTCGGAACTTCATCGGGAGACAAGGAGGATTGTCCGGCCGGTGATCCATGCGGGTGAGGAGGTTGTTTTGACCGACTTTGGTCGACCGGTGGCTCGGATTGTTCCTTATCTGC
>RHAF01000048.1 GCA_010028775.1 Verrucomicrobiota bacterium
AGGAGCATCAGGATGTAGTCGGTGTTTTGGCGGTTCAGAGCGTCCTTGGCTTTGCGAAAGGCTTCTTGATGAGAGGGCGCAAGCTGGCTCGAAGTGATCTCCGGCATAAGGAAAAAACCTAACCCAAAAAAGTCGGTTTCCCAAATAAAAATCGCCCTGCGGGTTTTCCTTGCGGACAGGCTTCCGCTCGTCCAATCCCCCAAGGATGACAGCACACCTTGCCCCCCTAGGCTTGGCCTTCCTTTTGGGCTCTTTGCCTTTTGGCTTTTGGCTGGGTCGCTTCAAGGGGGTCGATGTCCGCACCCGGGGAAGCGGCAATATCGGTGCCACCAATGTAGGCCGGATCCTTGGCAAGGGTTGGGGCTACTTGGTCTTTGTTCTGGATTTTACCAAAGGATGGGTCGCGGTCTGGTTGGCGCGAAACATCGGCGATCCCGCCGATCTTTGGGTTGTCTCCGCCGGGCTTGCCGCCGTCCTCGGCCATGTTTTCACCCCCTGGGTTGGGTTTCGGGGAGGGAAGGGGGTGGCCACCTCTGCCGGGGTTCTTCTCGCCCTCACGCCTATGGTCGGCCTGTTGGTTGCCGCGGTCTGGGGCGGGACTTTTCTTGTCAGCCGGATCGTCTCGGTTGCCTCGCTTCTTGCCGCCACGGTCTTCCCCTTATTAGTTCACCAACTCGATCCCGGCCGACCCGCCCTGCAGTGGTTGGCCTGGGTATTGGCTTTAATCGTCTGGATCCGCCATCGTGACAACGTGAAGAGGTTAATCGAAGGCAAGGAAAATGGATTCCGCAAAAAGGGCAGTTCATGAATATCTCCATTCTGGGAAAAGGAGCCTGGGGCAAGGCCATTGGCGAACTACTTCAGACCCAGGGCCACACCATCCGCTGGCACGATAAGGGAGATTTCAAGATTCCGGATCATGCCGGGATGATCATTATTGCCCTGCCCACGCAAGTGATTCGCGGGGTATTGCCGGAACTTTACCTCCAATCCGAAAAAATCCCGATTGTTAGCCTGAGCAAGGGCATTGATATCCAAAGTGGCCAGCGTGTCAGCCAAATCGTCACCGCCCGCTGGCCCGCGGCTCCCGTCGCCGCGCTATCCGGCCCCAGCCTGGCGACAGAGATCCACCAAAAAGTCCCCACCGCAATGGTGGCCGCCAGCCTCGATGATAATCTCGCCTCCCAAGTGCAGAATATTTTTCACGGACCCTTTCTCCGGGTCTACCGCTCGCGCGATCTTGCCGGTGTGGAATGGGGCGGCGCCCTGAAGAACATCTACGCCTTGGCCGCCGGCATGTGCGCCGGGTTGGGGCTGGGGGAGAACAGCCTTGCGGGATTGGTTACCCGAAGCCTTACAGAGATGACCCGCATTGCCGTTCATTTTGGTGCCCATGAACAGACCCTTCACGGCCTCAGTGGCATGGGGGACCTGGTTTTAACCTCCTACAGCCGAGCCAGCCGGAACCGCCGCGTGGGGGAACGCCTCGGGGCGGGGGACCCGTTGGAAAAGGCTTTGGACTCCGTGGATGGGATCTGCGAGGGCGTTCCCTCCACCGAGGCTCTCCATCGCATCCTTCACAGCCAAAAGATCGATGCCCCTGTGGCCGAGGAGCTTTACCAGGTCATCTTCAAGTCCAAGCCGCCGAAGCAGGCTCTTCTCTCCCTCCTGGCCCGCGACCCGCGGGAGGAGAGGGGATAGTCGCGGCTCTGGGTGCGTTTCCATTCCGTGTTCGACCTCCGCCGCAGGAGGAGGAATGATGTCCTTCAATGAAAGTCGGTCATTGGCTCCACACCCGCTTCCGGATCAATGATCTCGAATCGTCCCTCCATTTCTACACCCGGGTTCTTGGCATGCGGGAGGTTTCCCGCAGCACTTCCCCACGCGGCAGCACCCTGGTCTTTCTTCAGCCCACGGTCGGCGGGGAAATGCTCGAACTCTGCCATTTTCCATCCTCCGGCCCCGTCCAAGTGCCCGCCGACCTCGTCCATATTGCCTTGGAAGTGAATGATCTCGACGCCTTTGGCCGACACGCGGCTTCCCTTGGGTATCCCTGGTCGGATGGACCAACGATTACAGAAAGCGGCACGCGCTTTGCCTTTCTTGATGCTCCTGAGGGCTACGAGGTGGAAATCATCGAAAGGCAGCGCCCTTCTGGTAAGGATTCCCAATGACCAACCGTCCAATCATCATCGCGCCATCGATCCTTGCGGCCGACCTTGGCCGGATCGAACAGGAGGCCGAGCGGATCAAATCCAGCGGGGCGGAGTGGGTGCATATCGACATCATGGATGGCCACTTCGTCCCCAATATTTCTTTTGGGGCCAACATGGTCCGCACCCTCCGCAAAGCCATGGGGGAAGCTACCCTGGATGTCCACCTAATGATCGAGCAACCCGACCGCTACGCCCGTGACTTCATTGAGGCGGGGGCCGACTGCCTGAATGTCCACCTTGAGGCCCGCCATCAGGTCGCCCGCACGCTTTCCACCATCCGGGAGATGGGTTGCCGCGCCGGTCTGGCCATCAATCCGCCCACACTCCTTAAACACGCCGTGCCGCTCCTGCCGCTTTGCGACCAGATGATTCTCATGACAGTCAACCCTGGCTTCGGCGGACAGGCTTTCATGCCGGAAGTCCTTCCCAAAATTCGTGAGGCCCGGGAAACTATTCTCCGCCAGAATTTCAACATCGACATCACCGTCGACGGCGGCATCGGGGAGCCCACCGCCTCCGGATGTGTGGCCGCCGGAGCCAACGTCCTCGTCGCCGGCACCAGCCTTTTTCGTCAGCCCGACCTGAAACAGGCCGTGACCAAACTCCGCTCCGTTGCCGGCTCGGGCTCGGCTTCCGGTTAACCCAACCAACTCCCACATGATGGATCCTTCTCAGACCCGCAACTTTTGCATCATTGCCCACGTCGACCACGGTAAAACAACCTTGTCTGACCGGCTGCTCCAAGCCACCGGGCTGATCGCCGAACGTGATATGCAGGCCCAACTCCTCGACTCCATGGATCTGGAGCGGGAGAGGGGAATCACCATCAAGGCACATCCCGTCACCCTTAGTTACAAGGCCAAGGACGGCAAAACCTACCGCCTTAACCTCATCGACACCCCGGGACACGTGGATTTTTCCTACGAGGTTTCGCGCTCGCTCGCAGCCTGCGAGGGAGCCTTGCTCGTGGTCGATGCCGCCCAGGGTGTGGAGGCCCAGACCGTGGCCAACGTCCATCTGGCCAACAAGGAAGGTCTCACCCTGATTCCCATCATTAACAAGATCGATCTGCCCAGCTCGGACATTCCTGGGGTCAAACGCCAGTTGGAGGAGATCCTCGCCATCCCGGGAGAGGAAGCCATCCTCGTCAGCGCCAAAACCGGACAGGGGATCGGGGAGGTGCTGGAGGCCATTATTCACCGTCTACCCGCCCCCAAGGGAGCCGATGCTCCCGAGCTCAAGGCCCTGGTCTTTGACAGTGTTTTCGACACCTTCCGCGGAGTCATCGCCTATGTCCGGGTGATCAGCGGGGAAATCACCGCCGGCACTCCCATCATGCTCATGCAGAGCGGGAGAAAATATGAAACCAAAGAGGTGGGAACCTTCAGTCCCAAGATGACGCCGGGCAAACGGCTCGGCCCGGGTGACTCGGGCTACCTGGTGGCTAACCTCAAGACCACCGCCGAGATCGATATCGGTGACACCATCACCAATGCCATCCGTCCAGCCAAGGAACCGTTGACCGGATTTCGCAAGGTCCAGCCGATGGTTTTCTCGGGACTTTATCCGATCAACTCCGCCGATTTTGAAAAACTCAAACTCGCCCTTGGAAAACTCCAGATCAACGACTCGGCCCTGGTCTTCACCCAGGAAAGTTCTCCTGCCTTGGGGTTCGGGTTCCGCTGCGGCTTCCTCGGCCTGCTCCACATGGAGATCGTCCAGGAAAGACTTTCCCGGGAGTTTGGCATGGAGGTTCTCTCGACTTATCCCAGTGTCATCTACGAGGTCCGCCTGACCAATGGTAAGACCCTGCTGGTTGAAAACCCTGTTCAGTTACCCGACCCCAGTGTCATCGAGGAAATTCGCGAGCCAATGGTCAACGTCTTCCTCCTGTGTCCCAACGAAAACATTGGAGACCTCGTGGCCATGGTCCGGGAAAAGCGGGGAGAGATCGTGAAAACCGAGTCGCTGGATGGCAAGCGGGTCATGCTGACCACGGAAATTCCTCTCAACGAGATTCTTGTCGATTTCAGCGACCGCATCAAAAGCATCACCCGTGGCTACGGCTCGATGGATTACGAACACGGACCCTACCGCGCTGACGACTTGGTGAAGTTGGAGATTCTGGTCAACGGCGAGCCGATGGACGCTTTTTCCTGCATCGTTCACCGGGAGAAAGCGCCGGCGAGGGGACGGGCGCTCACCGCCAAGTTAAAGGAGGTTATTCCTCCCCAGCTGTTCAAGGTCGCCCTCCAGGCCGCCATCGGCGGCAAGATCGTGGCCCGGGAAGACGTCAAAAGCATGGGAAAGAACGTGACCGCCAAGTGTTATGGGGGTGACATCACCCGGAAGCGAAAACTTCTCGAAAAGCAGAAGGAGGGCAAAAAGAGAATGAAACAGTTTGGCAAGGTCAACATCCCGCAAGAGGCCTTTCTTCAGGTGCTCAAGGCCTTTGGAGATTAAGGGTATGACCGACCTCTTCTTTTTTGGCCGGGCCAAAGCGGAAAGGAAACAGCTTCGCGCTGTCGCCCATTTTCTGGCCAAGCGGTATCGCTACGGAAAAGATGTCCTCCCGGCTCCGGTCTTGGCTCGTTTGCAGGAGGCCAGGGGACTCTGCCGGGAGGCCTTGCGCCTGATCGTGGCCGGCCAACGGCGGTCGGAAATCCTACGTCAGCTCGAGGAGATTTATGGGGATCTTTTGCGCACCGAGCGGCATCACGGACGCAAGGAAAACGCCGAGGTCGCCCTGGTGGCCATCGCCTTGGCCCTTGGGGTGAGGGCGTACATCCTCCAGCCCTTCAAAATCCCGACCCACTCCATGCGTCCGACTTTGCTTGGAATTCTCAACCAACCCGAAAGCCAACCACCCCCCGGGCCCTTCATCCGGGTTCTTGACCTCGTTTTGCAGGGCAAAACCCATCACCGCATGGTCGCGCCGCAGGATGGCAACATCTTGTCCGTGCGCGAGAGCCGGATCTTCGGGCTGATCCCTTGGTCCACCACCGAGGTGGTGGCCGACGGCTGGACCGCGACCGTTTGGGCCGGGCTCCAGGAATCCCGCGAAGGCGGTCTGCGGGTCCGTTCCGGCGACCATGTGAAAGCTGGGGATGTTCTTGTTAATTTCAGCTCCGCCACGGGCGACCATCTTTTCGTCAATAAATTCATCTACCAGTTCACCAAACCACAGCGTGCCGATACCTTTGTCTTTACCACAGAAAACATTGAGGGCATCGAATCCGGCCTCCGTCTTCGTGGAATTGAGGGTTCCCAGTATTATATCAAGCGATGTGTGGCCCTGGGCGGGGATCTTTTACAGGTTCAACCCCCGGAACTGTGGATCAACGGCAGACCGGCGGAGGCCACGGCCTGCCAGCGGGTCGCCGCCCAAAAAGACGGATATCCCGGATACACCCTCGGCCCGACCTATCTGAACTCAGCCAATGACACCTACCGCGTGCCGAACCGTGACTACTGGGCAATGGGTGACAACAGTCCCAACAGCTTTGATTCGCGTGGCTGGGGACCCGTTCCGGCACCCAATTTGGTCGGCAAAGGGGCCTTTGTTTACTGGCCGATCACCAAGCGCTGGGGCCTGATCCAGTAACTAGGCCCATGGCCCTTCCCAATTATATTTGTCGCACAATAAATATTGTATCAAATATACTTGGTCATTCTTGAAGGGTGTTCATATCTGCTAAGTAGGCTCTTTATTCCCTGCACCGCCTTGGCCCGATGACTAATTCGATCCTTTGTCCGTCCAGATAACTGCCCGAAGGTCTTGGCATAGCCAATCGGCATGAAAATTGGATCGTAGCCGAAACCGCCGGAACCTTGTTCCGATTCCGTGATCCGCCCCCAAACCCGGCCAGTTCGGGCTCCCAGAAATCGACCGGAACGGGCCAGCACCAAGGTGGTCTGGAAATAGGCATGTCTGCGCCCTTTCGGCATCTTTTGCATAAGCCTTAGGAGCTTTTTGCGGTTCCTTTCATCGTTCGATCGAGGACCTGAAAACCTGGCTGATCGCACCCCGGGTCGACCCCCCAAAGCCTCCACCACCAAGCCGCTGTCATCCGCCAAAACCAATCGGCCGGGCAGGGCCAAACTTACAGCCAATGCCTTGATCTTGGCGTTGGCCTGGAAAGTCCTTCCTGTTTCCCGAATTTCTTTCATCCGTGGCAAGGCATGCAGGTCACCCACTTTCCAACTTTTTCCCAGCATTGCCTGAAATTCCCGGGTTTTGCCCCGGTTGCGGGTGGCAATCCAAAGGGTCGGTCGCTGACGGGAGGTTCGACTTGTCATGGCGCTTTGCGTTTAATATCGCCCCTCTCACCCTATGCCAACCCGCGCGCCTTATCCCTTCGCCGAAATCGAGCCCCACTGGCAGAAACGCTGGGCCGAAACCGCCTGTTTCCGTGCCGCCCAACCCGGCGAGTCCGGCTCGGAAAAACCCAAGCGCTACATTCTGGACATGTTCCCCTACCCATCCGGCTCCGGCCTGCATGTCGGGCACCTGGAGGGATACACCGCCACCGATATCGTCGCGCGCTACTGGAGGATGCGCGGTCACAATGTCCTTCATCCCATGGGCTGGGATGCCTTCGGCCTTCCCGCCGAACAACACGCCGTCCAGACCGGCACCCATCCCCGTGTCACCACCAAGCGCAACGTCGACAATTTTCGACGTCAAATCCAGGCCATGGGATTCAGCTACGACTGGTCCCGCGAGATCGACACCACCGACCCCAAGTACTTTCGCTGGACCCAATGGATCTTCCTGAAGCTATACGAAAAAGGCCTGGCCTACGTGGCCGATGCGCCTGTCTGGTACTGCCCCGCCCTTGGCACCGTCCTGGCCAACGAGGAGGTCCTGACCACTCCCGAGGGCCCCCGATCCGAGCGTGGCAATCATCCCGTGGAACGGCGCCCCATGCGCCAGTGGATGCTCCGGATCACCGCCTATGCCGAGCGCCTCCTCCGCGATCTCGACCTCCTTGAATGGCCTGATTCCCTCAAGGAAATGCAGCGCAACTGGATCGGTAAGAGCGAGGGCGCCGAGGTCGACTTTGCCGTCGCCGGTTCCTCTCAAAAAATCACCGTCTACACCACCCGTCCTGACACCCTCTTCGGCGCCACCTACGTGGTCCTCGCTCCCGAACATCCCCTCGTCTCAGCCCTTGTCTCCTCCGACCGGCGCGATTCCGTGGAAAAATACCGTCGGGACAGCGCCGCAAAATCCGATCTCGAACGCACCGAACTAGCCAAAGCCAAGACCGGCACACCCCTGGGGGCCTTCGCCATCAATCCCGTCAACGGCGAGAAAATCCCCGTCTGGGTGGCCGACTACGTCCTCGCCTCCTACGGCACCGGCGCCGTCATGGCCGTCCCGGCTCACGATGAGAGGGATTTTGAGTTTGCCCAAACATTTCATCTTCCCGTTCGCCGCGTCATTCGCCCGCTTTCCGGCAAGGACGAACCCGGTTGCTACACCGACGACGGGGTCAATGTGGATTCCGGATTTCTCGACGGCCTGAAAACTCCCGAGGCCAAGGCCCGGGTGATTGAAGAGCTGGAGAAAATGAAACAAGGGCGGCGACAGGTCCGCTACAAGCTGCGCGACTGGCTTTTCTCCCGCCAACGCTACTGGGGCGAACCCTTCCCCATCGTCTGGCGAAACGGCCAACCGAATCCGCTTCAGGCCAAAGATCTGCCCCTCACCCTACCTGAACTTTCCGATTACCAGCCCTCACCCACCGGTGAACCGCCTCTGGGCAAGGCCGATGGGTGGAAAAACCTGCCAGACGGTTCCGTCCGCGAGCTCAATACCATGCCCCAGTGGGCCGGCTCCTGTTGGTATTACCTGCGTTTTTGCGATCCCGGCAACCAAGAGGCTCCCTGGAGCCAGGCCGCAGAAAAATACTGGATGCAGGGTGGCGGGGTGGATCTTTACGTCGGTGGTGCCGAGCATGCCGTCCTTCACCTTCTCTACGCCCGCTTCTGGCACAAGGTGCTCTTCGATTGCGGCCTCGTCTCCCACCCCGAACCGTTCCGCCGCCTGGTCAATCAGGGCATCATTCTCGGCGAGGATAACCGTAAGATGTCCAAATCTGTCGGCAACGTGGTCAATCCGGACGAGGTCATCGCCGAGCACGGGGCCGACGCCCTCCGCGTCTTTGAGATGTTCATGGGCCCCCTCGAGCAGATGAAACCCTGGAGCTCCAAGGGAATGGAAGGATCCGTCCGCTTCCTCGCCCGTGTCTGGCGCCTCCTTTGCGAGGAAACCGAATCCGGGGAATGGATCCCCTCCTCCAATCTAACCGACGACGCCCCCTCGGCGGAAACCGTCAAGACACTCGCCAAAACTACCGCCAAGGTGGAGTCGGATATCGAGGGCCTGCAGTTCAACACGGCCATTTCCGCCCTCATGGTTCTGGTCAACCACCTCACCGCCCTGCCTAAGCGCCCCCGTGTCGCCCTGCTTCATCTCGCCCGCATTCTTGCGCCCTTCGCCCCCCATCTCGCCGAGGAAATCCATCAGCGGCTTGGCGGTCAGGGGCTTGTCAGCACCACCGCCTGGCCGACCTATCGCCGCGAAGACCTGCAGGACAAAGTCATCGAGCTTCCTGTCCAGGTGAATAGCAAACTGCGCGGCAAAATCCTCCTGCCGCCCAACTCCACCCGGGAGCAGATTGAGTCTCTCGTCTCCGCCCATCCGGATTTCTCCGCATGGACCGGTGGAAAGAAGGTTCAGAAGGTCATCATCGTCCCCGGTCGAATCGTCAATCTTATCTGCCCGTGAACCTCTGGATCCTGCGCCGCCGGGAACGTCTGCTTATTCTGCTGGCCGGGGTAATGCTCGTCCTCTTTTCCCTTTGGCGTTGGTTCCGGCACGGCGTTCAGCCGTAGACAAACCGGGTCTTTGCGTTCATTCTTGGATTATGCCGCACCTGAGTTTTGATCAGGCGATCGCCAAGATTCGCTCAGTGGACAGCCGGTTTTCCCCGGCCTCCTACCACTTCATCCGCCAGTCCCTCGATCACGCCATTCAGCGTCTCGGGCGGAACGGCCCTGACAAACGGCCCGCCCACGTTAGCGGACGCGAGCTTCTGGAAGGTTTCCGCGACCTCGCCCTCAAGGAGTTTGGGCCGATGGCAAAAACCGTTCTCTCTGAGTGGGGTCTCCTACGGTGCTCCCATGTTGGCGAAATCGTTTTCCAACTCGTCCAGCATGGGATCCTCGGCAAAAGCGAGACCGACAAACCGGATGACTTCCAGGAGATCTGGACCTTCAGTGAGGCCTTTGAAACCCCTTTCCAGCCGAAACCCGTTGTGGCTAACTCCCTCACCTCTGGGAGGCGTTCCTCGGCTCCCAAAAAGTCCACCTCCCGTCGGCGCACCCCATCCAAGAACAACCTCGGTAAAATCTGACCGCGAGTTTGTCGTATGGCTGAAGTCCAGAAAACCAACCCCGTCACCTCCACCGAAATGACGCGCAAGTTTGTCCAGTTCGTCATGGTGCAGGCCCAGAACATTCTCTAC
>RHAF01000049.1 GCA_010028775.1 Verrucomicrobiota bacterium
CCCGTAATGCAGGAAGAGCTTGGTCCCTTTTTCATGCCGGTCGCGGTAGATGGGATCGATCCGCTCGGTGTTGAAGCTGGAGGAGCGCCGGATGATGCCGTGCACCTCGTACCCCTTGGAAAGCAACAGCTCCGCGAGATAAGAGCCGTCTTGCCCGGTGATGCCGGTGATCAAAGCAGACTGACTGCGCATCTGTTAATTAAAATGAATAAAGCTGCCGGAATCAAATTGATTCATTAAATACAGCATAGATTTGCGAATAATCTCAACCGTGGTTGGTCCACATAAGAGTTTTTAGCCGACCAAAAAACCTCCTGACGTGCCTCCAAGGCGTTCTGGCCCGCTTGGCATTCTTCTCCGTTAAATCGGACCTCCAAATTCCTGGCTCGCCCGCCTGAAATATTTTCCAAAGCCTTGTATTGTCCTGCCAAAAGTTGAGTGTGTCATCAAGCAATCGAACTGCTGGACTGCTAGGTGTCATTGGCTTAGCCAGCAGCCTCTCCGCGCACCGCCCAATCTCACTTTTTTTTGCCAGCCACTCCTCATGAATACGTCGGATCGTCTCCCGGGCCTCCCCGCCCATTCGGGCCAGCTCTACCGAATCCACCCGCCGGGGCTTATAAAGCTTTGCCCGATCTCCGCCGTACAGGATCCCGTTTTGGCCGGAAACTATGTATTCGTTGGCCGTCGGGTGATTTTCCGCCACCACGCACATTCCCATGGCCATGGCCTCCAAGAAGGCCATCCCTATTCCTTCATGCCGACGGGGTGCCACAAACACATTGAAAGCCGCCAAAGACCGCAAATAGTCCTCCCGCCCAAGCCACGCTCCTTCCGCCACTTTGCGTTTCTCCTGATCCACTGAAGAAAAAAGCGCGTCTCCCAAACGCCTCACCTCCAGTTGGTCCACCTCCAAGCCCCGCAGGATCTGCCGCACTGCACGCTCGTCCAACTCCCCCGGCATCCTCTCCCAAAAGTACGCACTTGGCCCCTGCGCCCAAGATACCTGCGGGAACCCAGCCGGGTCGGGTGCATACTGTAGATAACGGCTTGAAAGTCCCAACCCGGCCAACCGCTGGTGCAGGGTGCGCGAAAAGCTGATCCACTCCACCCCCCGCAAGGAGGCCAAGTAGGCATCGGGCGTCAGCCGGGTAAGATCGTGCATGGGAAACACCAACACCGGGCAAAAATGGGAGGCCCATGCGGCCAAATGCTCCAGCTGGAAAAGGACTAGAAGTCGCGGCGGATTTTTTTCCAGGGAAGGCAGGTATTCCCGCAGGGTATCCGGGTCGCCATACAAGGTGCGAACCGGACGGCCGATCTCCTGCTTAAGCCAGTCAAACGACTGGGTATAACGATGGTGTGGGTGGGTGAGAAAATCGATCATCTGGGGGGATATTTTTTGGTTTTTTTTATCTTCAGATGATCCTGCCATGTTTTGGATCCCAAAAAACGGGGAATGGCGTCCACAAAATCCCTGGGCACAATCTTGCCCCTTCCCAGGGAGCGTAACCAGGTGCTGGCCCGGAACAATTTTTGCATTTCCCCCCTGCGCCATGCGGCAAGCGAAAGTCGGCCATCCCGGATCAGCCGGGCGGAAAGGGACTCTGCCTCCCGTGCCGGAAGAAAGGCGTGCAACCAGCCCCCGGAGGAAACCAGTTTCAGCCCCAAAGTCTCCGCCAAAACCCCTAGTGATTTCAAACTGTGGAAGCCCACGTGCTGGCCATGCTCCCATCCGTAGTAGAGCCATGCCTCCGGGTTCGGCACGGACTCGGATCTGAGCTCCGTGCTAAAGAGAATCCAGGGGGCCCGGGACGTCATTTTTTTCATCTCACCGAGAGGATCGGTAAAATGTTCCAAGCACTCAAAGCAGGTCACGCCCGCGAACTTTTTGCCGTCCGGCTCCTCGAAGCCGTTCGCAAATAGGTTCTCGGCCAGAGGATCGTTCCAATAAAAGTCGAATCCAATATCCCGCATCAGCCTGACATACACACCGTGGCCCGCCCCATAGTCAAGCCAGGGCTCGCGGCCGCCGGATATCAGGAAAATAGGCAATGCCGTCTGGTTTCGCAAATCCACCGCCCGAGCGAGACAACCAGTGTCCATGGCGTTGATTACGCGGGCATAGGCCTTGGAAAGCCATCGGGGTTGTGCTGCAAAAAGATACTCACACTTGGAACACAGGTGCATGTCAGCCAAGGCAGATAAAAGCACCTGATGACGGAAGATCCATGGAGCCATGCCGCGACAAATCGGGCAAATGGCCGGTTTCTGTGGCCTATGGATCGGGTGTTTTTTACTCATTCCAGGAATCTTCAGCAAGTTAGTAAGTGGAGTGGAGCTGAGAAAGCCCGGTTTTAGGCGGCACGCCAATTCCACCACCACCACGACAACCGTCTCAATCTAGCATCGTCTTAAAAGCGATGATCCCGCTAAACTAAACCCATGCAGGAGCTGAGAAAAATCTGGGCGTTTGGGGTTCCCTACCTGCGACCTTACATGTTCCGCTTTGTCGCCGGGGTTGGCCTCGGGATCCTCTTCGGTATGTCCAACGGGATGTTCGTCATTTCCGTGGACACCCTCTTTTCCCGCCTATCACAACCCACTCCCCCGGCCCTCACCCAGCAGGCCTCCCCGGCCCCCCACGCCACCGGTTGGGCCGGCCTCCAGGCCAAGGTTTCCGAATGGTGGAAGGAAAATGCCGGGCCCGTCGCCGACACCTTTCTTCCGCGAATCGGCCATCCCATGACCTGGCTGCAGGCCGTCGGAGCCTTTTCCCTTCTGCCCCTGGTGATGCTGGTCCGCTGCACCGCAAGCTACCTGAGCACCTACTGCCTGACCTGGGTCAGCGCCCGGGTCAACCGCGACATGCAGGTGGCCGCCCTGAAAAAAGCCCAGGAACTCTCCCTGGCCTACTTTCTCAAACGCCCGGCCGCCGACATCTACAACTGCATCAGCAGCGACACCCGGGTGATCTACGACTCCATGACCAACGGCTTCATCGACACCATCCGCGAACCCTTCGCCATCCTCAGCGTTTTCCTGGCCATCGTCTGGATCGACTGGAAACTCACCCTCATCTCCCTCCTGTTGTTGCCGCTGGTGGTGGGCCCGGTGGTCATCGGCGGGCGGAGAGTCCGTTGGTTGATGAAAAATTCCATCACCGCCGGAATCCAGCAGATCGGCTACCTGCTGGAGGCGCTGCAATCCGTGCGGATCGTGAAAGCCTACGGGATGGAAAACCGCCAGATGGCCAAGTTCCGCGACCTCGCCAGCCAGATGGCCCACATGTCCGTCAAGCTGGCGCAGACCCGCAATCTGCTGAACCCCCTGATCGAGGTGCTCTCCATGTTCGGCGTGGGCCTTCTCATCGTGGTGGTGTTCGCCACGCGCACCGAAGCCTCCAGCCTGGTCTCCTTTCTCACCGCCCTGATGCTTGTCCCGCTTTCCATCAAACGCATCGCCAACCTGCACCTCACCCTGGCCGCCGCCAGCATCAGCATCGGCCGGTTGGAGTCCTTTTATGCCGAGCAGCCCTCCGTTCCCGAGCCAGCCCGCCCCAGGCCCCTGAACATGTTCCGGGAGGGTCTCCGGGTGGAGAATCTCTCCTTCTCCTACGGCCATCACCCCGTCCTCCAGGACATCTCCCTGCAGATTCCCCGGGGCAAAAAAATCGGCCTCGCGGGGGAAAGCGGCTCGGGAAAAAGCACCCTGATCAACCTGTTGATGCGGTTTTATGACCCGACCCACGGCCGGATCCTGCTGGATGGGCACGACCTGCGGGAATACGCGTCGACCGACCTTTTCCGCCAGATGGCACTCGTCAGCCAGGATGTGGTTCTGTTTGACACCACTGCCGCGGAAAACATCGGGTTTGGACGTGAGGGAGCCACACGGGGGGAGATCGAAACCGCCGCCCGCCAGGCCCAGGCCCACGACTTCATCCGCAACATGCCGCAGGGCTTTGAATCCCCCATTGGCGAGCGGGGACAACTGCTTTCCGGTGGCCAAAAAGCACGCATGGCCATCGCCCGGGCCTTTGTCCGCAACGCCCCGATCCTTATCCTGGATGAACCGACGGCCGCGCTGGATTCCCGGGCGGAGTCCGAGATCCAAGCCTCCATCGACTCCCTGGAGGAGGGCCGGACGGTAATTTGTATCGCCCACCGCCTATCCACCCTGGCCAACATGGACGAAATCGTGGTGCTGGACCACGGAAGGATTGTGGAGCGGGGGCCCTTTGAGGATCTGCTCCGCTCCAAGGGCCACTTCGCCAAGATGGCGGAGCAACAGAGGCTGACGGCCTCAGACTAAGCGGCGCGTACTCATAACCGGGGCGCGAGGAATCGAATGCCGATTGGCCGGAGGTCTCTAATCTTAATTACAACTTTGAATCGGCCATCCACTTGACTGATGGCATGTATTGTTTATGATGCCAACATGATACGAACCCAGATCCAGTTTGAAAAAAAGACCTATGAAAAGCTAAAAGCGAAATCCAAGGCGTCCGGAGCCAGCATTTCCGAGATCGTGCGAAGGTCTTTGGACACAACGATCGAAAAGCATGAGGCAGAGGAGAAATGGGCACGGGCATTCCAGTCCCTGGGAAAGTTTGAAAGCGGTCTGAGGAACCTTTCGGAAAAACATGACGAGCATCTGGGAAGCCGATGGTGAAAGCCGCGTTCATCGATACCTCGGCTTTTTTGGCGGCCCTCGACAAGGGGGATCGGTTCCACGAGGCGGCGTCAAAAAAATGGACATGCTTGGCTCGCCACCAAGCCGAACTATGGACAACCGACTACGTTCGGCTGGAAAGCTGGTCGCTGATTCAACGGCGGCTAGGGCCGCAGGCGGTGACGGCTTTTCAGGATGACTGGCTGCCTTTGTGCAGGATTCACCAAGTGGGTTCGGATGGTTTCGAGCGTGCGGCCGCCCAATGGCGCATCGCCCAACGCCGAAATCTCAGCCTCGTGGATCTGACAAGTTTCGACGCCATGCGCCAGCTGGCCCTTCGGACGGCGTTGGCGTTCGACTCACACTTCCAAGAAATGGGATATTTGGATGTGGAAACGCCGCAGGAGAATTGACCCCCATCCCCGGATGGAAGGCTCCATATTGAAAAGTTTCATCTCGCCATCGGCCCCACACAAGGACGGTTAAGGATAGCCGCCCCTACCGAATACTGAGCGCCCAGCTTAATCGTAATCTTCATCTTCATCTTACCCCTCATCCTCAGGCCGACCGGCCTGTCCATTGTCCCTTCTTGATGGATATGGCTAGGGTTCATGGATGCCTTCCTCCCCACTGCTCGCCCGCGTGCTGCAGCTCAACTCCCGCCTCCGGGGTGGTGGAACGGATATCCAGTGCCTGGCCCTATCGCAAGGCCTGGCCAGGAGAGGATGGAAGGTGGAAATCGCCGGCCCGGCCGACGCCCCCCTCTCCCCGGAAGCATCCAATCTTTCCCTGCACAAAATACCCCGCTTCCGCCCCCTCCAGATCCTGACGCTCTCCCGCCTTCTCCGCGTCTCCCGACCCCGCATCCTTCACGCCCACCACGGCGACGACTACTGGACCGCCCTGCTTGCCTCCCGTTTGGCCCGACCCTCGCCTCTGGTCGTTTTCACCCGGCATCTGGCGAAGAGCCCCCGCTCCCCGCTAAGCCGAAAGCACCTCTTTGCCAACGCGGATGCCGTGATTGCCGTCTCGGGGTTCGTCGCCCAGGTCCTGCGCCAAGGCCATGACGACCCGGCCTCCGCCGTCCGCGAACGGCACCACCGCCACTCCTGCCGGATCGACCCGAAAAGGCTCCACGTCATTCATACAGGGATCGATACCGATGCATTTCGACCGATGGAACCTTCCTTCTCCTCCGCCGCCCGAAAAAAACTCGGACTCAAGGACAACGAGATCGTTTTTGGCGTGGTCGGGGGCTTCGACCTCCCTGTTGGAAAAGGCCAGCGGGTCTTCCTGCGAGCGGCCAAGGAGGTCATCAGCCGGCTTCCGCGGGCCCGCTTCCTGCTGGCAGGCAAAGGATCGATGGAATCCACACTGCTGCAAGACATCCACCACCTGGGACTGGATTTGCGAGCCACCCTGGTCGGGCATCAGGCCGACCCCCTTCTCCTTCATCATGCGCTGGATATTCTCGTCCACCCCCAGATTGCCACCGAGGCCTTTCCTTCCGTGGTTCTGGAGGCCCATGCCTGCGGAAGACCGGTGATTGCCTCCGAACTCGATGGCATCCCCGAGGCTTGGAGAATTGGTGGGGTGGGACAGCTCGTGTCCCCAGGGGATACCCACTCACTTGCACGGGCGATGATCCAACAGGCTGAACAGCCGGCCCCCACGGAGAAGCAAAGAAACGAAATGCATCAGCGGGTGGTTGAGCATGCTTCCCTGCCGGTACAGGCGAAAAGGGTCGAGGACCTGTACCGAAGGCTGATGGCGCGTTAGGGATTAGATGGTGATTCGGCAGGGCAGGGCGATCCCCCTAACCTGCCGATTGCTGAACCCCCGAAACCCCCTTCATCTTCATCCTAATCGAATTCCCAGTAGGGCTTGAGATTCGCCCCTTTCACGCTCATTATCCCCCTCTATGCCCATTCACGAAAACATTCTTGGAACCATCGGCAGGACGCCCTTGGTCAAACTTCACCGTATCTCCGCCGGGCTTCCCGCCACCGTGGCGGTGAAGGCCGAGTTTTTCAACCCCCTCGGCAGCGTCAAGGACCGCATCGGCGCCGCCATGATCGAGGCCGGCGAAAAGGAGGGGCGTATCAGCCCCAAGACCACGATCATTGAACCCACCTCGGGCAACACCGGGATCGCCCTGGCCTTCGTCGCCGCGGCCAAGGGCTACAAGCTGATTTTGACCATGCCGGAGAGCATGAGCCTCGAGCGCCGCACCCTTCTCGCCCTCCTGGGCGCCAAACTGGAACTCACTCCCGCCACCGAGGGAATGAAGGGTGCGATCGCCCGGGCCGAGGCCTTGGCCAAGGAGATTCCCGATTCCTGGATCCCCCAACAGTTCAAAAATCCCGCCAATCCGGCGATCCACAAAAAAACCACCGCCGAGGAGATCTGGAACGACACGGACGGAAAGGTCGACATCCTGGTATCGGCCGTCGGAACCGGCGGGACGATCACCGGGGTGGCCGAGGTGATCAAAGGACGCAAAAAATCCTTTCAGGCAATCGCGGTGGAACCGAAAGATTCCCCCGTCATCTCCCAGACCCGATCGGGACAACCAGTGAAGCCCGGACCCCATAAAATCCAGGGCACCGGCGCCGGCTTCGTTCCGGACAACCTACACCTCGACATTGTCGATGAGGTGATCACGGTGAGCAACGACGACGCCTTTGCCATGGCCCGGAGAATCTGCAAGGAAGAGGGCATGCTGGTGGGCATTTCCACCGGCGCCAACGTCCACGTCGCCCTCGAGGTGGCCAAGCGACCCGAAAACAAGGGGAAGCTGATCGTGACCATTGGGTGCAGCACCGGAGAGCGTTATCTGACCACCGCGCTGGCGGAAGAAGCCCGGCGGATGGTCGGCGGTTAAGGAATGGCCAAGGCCAAAAAATCCCCGGCCCGCAAGGCGGCCAGCCGATCGGCCCCCTTGGTCAACCCCCTGCCGCCCCAGATCCTGGAGGAGGCAGCGCAGGGATGGCTGAAATCCTCCGGAACCCCACCCCCCACTAAGACAGCCAAAGCGGGGGAACAAAGATCCACTTCGCCCGGGGAGTCCCTGGATGCGACCCTCAAAAGCCTGCGGGCCGAGATGGATGAATTGCGCGAGCGTTTGGCCCGACTGGAAGGCCGAGGCGCCTAAAGCGAAAGCAAAACCCGGACAACACTCTCCCAGCGGCGCTCCTCCGCTGAAACCAATTCCTCGCGGTCCTTTTCGGGAAGCGAGGTTTCCCGTTCGATTGCCTCCACCCTCGCCTTGTGATCCTTCAGGGCGTTGCGGTACTTGCGCTCCTGCTGGGGCGTGAGGTCCGCCATGGCGTAACTGTCCTTGAACTGGATAACCACCGGGCGGCTTTGGTCACGGTTCTCCCAGTCAAAATAACTGCCCAAGGGCCTTTCGAGCATGTGCCCCGTGGTGTTCTTCACAAAAATGTCGTAGGAGCGGTCCTCGTAGCCGTTGGCCACGGCCAGGGGAAGGCTGACCAACCAAGTGGCGGTGCCGATGGGCAGAACCGCGAGATCGAGGGGCCGGACAAACCAAAAATCCGCAAAAGCGTACATGGTCTCGGGCGGGGTGAAGTAGTCGCCCGGAGGGGCGGCCCGCAGGGGAATGGACAGGATTCCTGCGAGCAAAAAGGCCTTCAATCCCTGTTTCATGACCCATTTATAGCTACTGGGGGAGGAGAGCCCGTCAATGTCCCCCCGATCCCCCCGGTGAACTTACTGGGGACAACCAAGCCAGACATTCCACATGGGCGGTCCGCGGGAAAAGATCGACCGGCTGAAACCATTCCGCCTTCCAAAAGGCCGCCAAGGCGGCGAGATCCCGAGCCAAAGCCGGCGGATCGCAGGAGAGATAGAGTATTCCCTGAAACGGCAAAGGCCCGGCCATCCATCTCCGCGCATCCGGACTTAACCCGCCGCGGGGCGGGTTGAGCAGACAAACCGAGGGACCCTCCCCGATTTTTGCCAAAGCCTCCCCAAAACCATCCTCGAACCGGGCCTCCACCAGCTCGGCGTTCGGAACCTCCTTACGAAACACCGCCGCCGCCGCCGCGCCGGACTCCACCGCCACCACCCGGATGGCTTTGGCCAAAATGGCGGCGGTGAAAAAACCCGTCCCCGCATACCCCTCCAAGACCGACTTCACCCCGGCAGGCACCGCTCCTGCCACCAGTTTTTTCAATGCCGGCCCGAGCGGGCGGTTCGACTGGTAAAAGGCCTCCCCCCTGACCTCATCGGCACGAACGGAGTAGTGGGGGCGTGGCCGGGGGCGTGAACGCAAAACGCCCAACTTGGCATTCACATCCTCGGCCGCCAACAGACAGCGCGGAACGTCCACCAGGGTTTTTCCGTCTGTCCCCAAAAAACCGATTTTCCCATCGCGGTTGTGCACGGTAATCCGGTTGCGATAACCAAAATCCGGGCCCGTGAGGGCCGGGCGCAGGACTGGATCCGCAATTTTTCCAATCCGCCGCAACGCCCCCTCGATCTGCGCAACCTTGGCCCTCACCTCGGCCGGATAGGCCAGATGCTGGGTGGCGCAACCGCCGCACCTCTGAAAGAGCGGACAGGGAGGCTGGATCCTCTCGGGAGAGGGCTCCAACACCTCCAAAAGACGGCCCCGGGAGTAGGTTTTATGTTTCTCCATCAGAACCACCCGCACCCGTTCCCCGGGAATGGAAAAGGGGACAAAGATAACTTGCCCTTCGTGACGGGCAACGCCTTCGCCGCCATAGGCAAGCTCGGTGACGAGCAGATCGACCGGCGCAGTGCCGGCACCAGACGGACGCTTCAGTACCAGTTGTCTTTCA
>RHAF01000050.1 GCA_010028775.1 Verrucomicrobiota bacterium
GAGGAGTAAAAACCTGGGCGTGCGGCTCATGCGAAGGGAAAGCATGAATCAGGAATCCCCCCAGAGCAAGGGGATGTGGGACCGCATGATGCGGGATGCGGCTCTGGCTCTGAAGAAAAAGGAATGCCTAGCCGTGGGGGTTTCAGGCGGAGCGGACAGCGTGGCTTTGGCCGAGACCTTGTGGAGGCTGGGGGTCCGTCCTGTCATTTGGCATTTCAACCACCGGTGGAGGGCGGCGACGGCGCAGGCAGACGCGAACTGGGTGAGACAGTGGGCCCAAAAAAAGAAATTGAGATTCCGTCTGGGGCGGGCCAAGAAACCCGGGCGAACCGGCGAGGGGGAGGCGCGAAAGGAACGTTGGGATTTTTTTTTAAGGCAGGCCCGTCGGGACGGTGTGCGGGAGCTTTGGCTGGCCCATCAGCGGGATGACCAGGCAGAGACGGTGCTGATGCAGCTTTTGCGTGGAGCGGGCCCGGACGGTTTGGCGGGAATGGCCGAAAGGACAAGTCGCGGAAATCTCAGCGTCGTCCGGCCATGGCTGAGGATTTCACGGGAAGAGGTTCGTCGTGGAGCCCGGGAAGCGGGGCTGGATTGGAGGGAGGATGCGACCAACGAGGATCGGAAGGGTTGGAGATCGAGGGTTCGTCACCAGATCCTGCCGTATTTGGAGAAAAAATACGGGCGGGAGATCAAGGCGGTGCTGGGGCGAACAGCGGAAATCTTTTCCGGAGAAAAGGAGTACTGGACGGAGGTCATTGGAAAAATTCCCGCCTGTCCCGATGTGAGGCCATGGCGAAAAAAACCGCTGGCTTGGCAAAGAAGAGCCATCCGGGCTTGGTTGGCGGATCGGGGGCACACCGGGCCCACTTGGCGGGAGATCGAGGGGGTGAGAAAAGTGGTTTTGGGCGAATCGCTCCGCGTCCAAGTGAAGGGAGATTCAGGGGTGGGGCGCAGTCTTAATAAATTGTTCTGGATCAAGAGAATGGGGTTGATTGCTAAAGGGAAATCGAAGTGCTAGCTTACTGATTCGAATTATGGCCGTCCCCCGATCTGGTAATCGCAAGCCCCCCAAGCTTCCCCGGCCTCCGGCCCGCCGTCCGGATCCCTCCAAGGGCGATGGTCCCAACTGGCGCGGAGTGGTTTTGTTTCTGGTCTCCACGGCGATTCTGCTTCTGGCTTTTTACGCCCACCAAAACCAGAGCGCGGCTTCCACCCGTGAACTCTCCTTTGCGGAATTCGAGAGCTATCTGAAGCAGGGCAAGGTCAAGGAGGTCGTTTTGAACGTCGAGCCGGCGACCAACATTCGCTGGCTCTCCGGCAAATTTGAGCCGTCCGATGCCTTGCGCAAGAGCGTGCGGGTCGATGGTCAGGGAAACACGGGTTACCGGGTTACGGTGGATCTGGCCTTCAAGCGGGATCTTGACCAGTTGCTGGCAGCCAATGGATTTCCGCAGGTCAGCCAGAAGGTGATCGACAACTCGACCTGGCAGGCCATTGCCGGAACCCTCCCCTTCGTTCTCTTTGTTTTGATCATGTATTTCTTCTTCCGACAACAGATCCGGATGGCGGGCAAGTCGGCCTTCAGTTTCGGAAAAAGCAAGGCTCGCATCCTTTCCAAGGACCGCAACAAGGTGACCTTCGCGGATGTGGCCGGGGTGGAGGAAGCCAAGGATGAGGTGAGTGAGATCGTGGAATTTCTACGGGATCCCAAGAAATTCCAGAAACTGGGGGGGAGAATTCCCAAGGGAATCCTGATGGTGGGGCCTCCCGGAACTGGAAAAACCCTTTTGGCCAAGGCCATTGCGGGGGAAGCGGATGTGCCCTTTTACGGAATCAGCGGATCGGACTTCGTGGAGATGTTTGTCGGTGTCGGGGCTTCCCGGGTCCGTGACATGTTCGAGCAGGGGAAGAAGACGGCTCCCTGCCTGATCTTCATCGACGAAATCGACGCCGTGGGCCGCAGTCGCGGGCACGGGCTCGGCGGCGGCCATGACGAGCGGGAACAGACCCTCAACGCCCTATTGGTGGAGATGGACGGAATCGACACGGCGGAGGGGGTGATCATCATCGCGGCCACCAACCGCAAGGACGTGCTTGATCCGGCCCTGCTCCGGCCGGGCCGGTTTGACCGCGAGGTACACATCAACCTGCCCGATGTGAAAGGGCGGGAGGAGATTCTCAAAGTCCATGCCCGCAAGGTGAAGGCGATGGAGAACGTGTCCTGGGCCACCCTGGCGCGGAGCACCCCCGGTTTCTCCGGGGCCGAACTGGCCAACGTGATCAACGAGGCGGCCCTTTTGGCGGCCCGACGGGATGCCGAGGCCATCACGCAGGCTGACCTCGAGGAGGCCCGGGACAAGGTCCGGTACGGTAGGGAGAGACGCAGCCTGGCGATGAGCGATGAGCAGAAAAAGCTGACCGCCTATCACGAAGCGGGGCACGCCATGTTGAACCTCGCGCTGGAGCACACCGATCCCCTGCACAAGGTTTCGATCATTCCGAGAGGTCCGGCTCTGGGGGTGACCATGATGCTGCCGACTGAGGATCGATACGGTTATGGCCGCAAAAAAGTGGTGGATGATCTTTGCGTTGCCATGGGCGGGCGGGTGGCGGAGGAGATGTTTCTTGGGGACATCTCTAGCGGGGCCAGCGGGGACATCAAGATGGCCACATGGTACGCCAAGAAAATGGTCTGTGAGTGGGGCATGAGCGGCAGGATGGGAATGGTGGAGTACGGAGACCACGAGGATTATGTTTTTCTTGGACGGGACATCGGACGTTCGAGGGGTTATAGCGAACAGACCGCCCGGGAAATCGACGAGGAGGTTCACAAAATCGTCAATGGCGCCTACGAGCGGGCCAAAAAGATCCTTGAGGAGAACCGGGCCAAGGTGGAGTTGATTGCCTCTGCCCTGCTGGAGTATGAGACATTGGACGGATCGCAGGTGGAAGAAATCGTGAAGTATGGAAAGATGAATAATCCTCCTCCCAAGGGAATATCCGCCCCGACCTCTCCGCTGCCGAGCGAGCCACTGCCGGCCAACCGACCCATGGAGAAAGCGCAGGACAAAAGCGGTATTTTGCCGGGTTTGGAAGGCGCTCCCGCCAGCGCCTGATTATTTCGTCCGGATGAGCAGGTTCGCCACGAGCACGTGGCTTTGCGGCGAGCGGCGCGTTAAAATCCATCCCACCAAGCCCTTTTTACTGGGAATCTTAAATGTCACCCCCGACTCTTTTTCCGACGGGGGAAAACATCTCTCTCCCGGTGAGGCGGTTCGGCACGGGATCGAGCTTCTCCAGGCCGCCGATGGTCTGGATGCGGGCGGCGAATCCACCCGCCCTGGTGCCTTTCCAGTGTCGGCCGCGGAGGAAAGAAAACGGGTGGTGGGCGTCCTGCGGGAAATCCGAAGGGAGATGCCGGAGGCGATTTTATCGATCGACACGTATAAGGCGGAGGTTGCCTTGGCGGCCCTGGAGATAGCCGGGGTCGACATCATCAATGATGTTGGTGCGGGGGATTGGGATCCAGGCATGTGGGAGGTTTTGGAGAATAGTCGTGCCGGCTACATTTGCATGCACAGTACCGGCAGGCCCCGGGAAATGCAGAACCGGACATCCTACCGGGATGTGGTCCGCGATGTGGGAGCCTTCTTTGAAGCCAAAAAAAATGAGTGGCAACGCAGAAAAATGAACGTGGAGAGGATGGTTCACGATGTGGGAATCGGTTTTGGTAAATTGGCTGAGCACAACCGCAAGCTTGTGCAGGCGGATTGGGGTGAGATCGGCCGACCGCTGGCCTGGGGGTTGTCACGAAAGTCATTCCTCGAGGTGACCCGGATGGAAAAAAACATGAAAAACCGTGATGAAGCCCTCGATTTCTGGCACTGGCATCTCTTGGATAAGGGGGAGCCGATGATTTGGAGAGTTCACGATCCATTGAGGATCAGGAATTCTTGGGAAATCTTTTCTGATGAAGCTCGGGCCGTGACACGCTAGTAGTTACCGATGAGTGATGTGATACGGCTTTCCCGTGACGTCGAGGGCATCGCCATCCCCGTGGGAAACAGGCAGAAGTTGGTTTCCGGAACCGAGGTGGTGATCACCCAGGAGTTGGGCGGAACTTTCACCGTGCATGCAACGCATGAGGGGGGGCTTTTTCGGATCGAAGGGAAGGACGCGGACGCCTTGGGGCGGAAGGTGGAGGTTCCTGTTCCGGTTGCCCATGGCCAGTCGACCGGCGAGGAGGAAATCTGGGCCGTCCTTAAAACGTGCTTCGACCCGGAAATTCCGGTGAACATCGTTGATTTGGGCCTGATCTACAGCATGGAGCTGAAAAAAACCGACGCGGGGGGGAGGAGGGTGGAAGTAAAAATGACCCTGACAGCCCAAGGTTGTGGAATGGGGCCCTCGATCGCGGCGGATGCCCGTCAAAAGATCCTGTCTTTGCCAGGGGTTCAGGAGGCGCAGGTGGATGTGGTCTGGGATCCTCCTTGGGGACCCCAGATGATCACTCCCGATGGCCGCAAAAAGCTGGGGATGGACTAAGCATTATGTTTGTCATTCCCTCCATCGATCTGATGGCCGGCGAGGTGGTGCGGTTGGCCCAAGGAAAAGCCACGGAAAAGAAAGTGTACAGCCAGGACCCGATGGCTTGCGCCCGGCGCTGGGAGAAGGCGGGCGGGCAGGTGATGCACCTGGTCGACCTGGAGGGTGCCTTTGAGGGTCAGATGAGAAACCTTGAAATGATCGGTCAAATCGCCCGGTGCGTGAAAATGCCCTGTCAGGTGGGTGGGGGCATCCGTGATCTAGGGGTGGCAGAAAAAATCCTGCAGGCCGGAGCCCGTCGGGTGATTTTTGGAAGTGTGGCCTGCGATGCGCCCGAGGTCATCGACGAGGCGGTCAAAAAGTTCGGCCCTGAAAGAGTGGTCGTGGGGATCGACGCCCGGGATGGCGTGGTGGAAACGCGGGGATGGACGAAACCCAGTGGTTGGAAAGCGGTGGATTTGGCGGCGCGGATGGCCAATGGTGGCGTGATCCGGATCATCTACACCGATGTGGTTCGGGACGGGATGATGACCGGCCCCAATATCCCGGCGGTCCGGGAGATGATCCAAGCCTTTCCCGGCAAGGTGATCTCCTCCGGGGGGATTGGAGGTCTGGCGGATTTACAGGCCCTGGCTCGGGCCGGCGGGGTGGAGGGTGTGATAGTCGGACGGGCACTCTACGAGGGAGCCTTGGAGGACGAAGTGTGTCGGTGGAATACGTTTTAAGGGAAGGGGAGAGGTCGGGAAACGGCCCGACGATCGACTATGCCGCTGAATTAAATCCCGAGCAGCTGGATGCGGTGACGGCCCCTCCCGGCCCGATGCTGGTGATCGCGGGGGCCGGCAGCGGCAAGACCCGGACCCTGACGTACCGGGTGGCTTGGCTGGTGGAACAGGGAATCCCCCCCGAACAGATCCTGCTTCTGACCTTCACCAACAAGGCTTCCAAGGAGATGTTGGCCCGGGTGGCCTCCCTGTTGCCGCATGACCTGACCCGGCTTTGGGGTGGAACTTTCCACCATGTGGGCAACCGGCTTTTGCGGCGGCATGCAGAGGTGGTGGGTTACAACCGGGACTACACCATTCTGGACCGGGAAGATGCCGAGGACCTGATTTCCGCCAGCCTCGGGGAAGCGGGCGTGGATCCCAAGGACAAACGTTTTCCCAAACCGGAGGTCCTGGCGGAAATTTTCAGCCTGGCCGCCAATCATCGGACCACCTGCGGTTCCATCCTGCGGAAACAGTTCGGTTATTTTCTCGAGTTGGAGAGCTGGATCACCAAGGTGGGGGAGATCTATGTCCGGAGAAAAAAGGACAGCGGGGTGATGGATTATGACGACCTGCTGACCCTGTCCCTTCGTCTACTGGAGGAAGGAGGCGAGTTGAGGGAGCGATACCGGCAGAGGTTCCAGCACATCTTGGTGGATGAGTATCAGGACACCAACCGTCTGCAGTCTGATTTTGTCGATGCCATGGGCGGAGGACACCATCAGATCATGGCGGTGGGAGACGACGCGCAGAGCATCTACTCTTGGCGGGGCGCCCAGGTGGAAAACATCCTCAGTTTTCCCCAGCGGCATCCCGGCACCCGGATGGTCCGGTTGGAGACCAACTACCGAAGCGTTCCTCAGATCCTCGACTTGGCGAACCATGCAATCTCGCACAATCCGAAGCAGTTTCCCAAGAATCTTCGCTCCGTCCGGGAGGCGGGGGTGAAGCCGGCGGTGGTGGCCCTGGAGGATGGGGGACAACAGGCCACTTTTGTCGCCCAAAGAATCCTCGAGTTGCACGAGGAGGGGATGAACCTTTCCGAGATCGCCATTTTGTACCGGGCCCATTTTCATGCGATGGAGATCCAGTTGGAGCTGACCCGGCGCAACATTCCCTACACCATCACCTCGGGGCTGAGGTTTTTTGAACAGGCGCACATCAAGGATGTGGCAGCGCACATGCGTCTGGCAGTCAATCCCGGGGACGAGGTGGCTTTTCACCGTTTGGCCCGATTGCTTCCCGGGGTGGGACCCAAATCAGCCGGCAAGATGTGGAACGAAGCTGTCACGGGAAAACCCCTGGGCCAGATCAAGGTGGGGGAAAAGAGTGCCAAGGGTTGGGCCCAGATGGTCGAGACCCTCCGGCAGATTGCCGGCAAGCCTCCGAGCGAGCAGGTCAAAATTGTGGTGGAGGGAAGCTACGGGGACCATGTCCGGGCCCGGTATGCCAATGCAGTGAACCGGCTGGATGACCTGAGGCAACTGGAGGACTACGCGAACGGATTCACCCAGACGGCCGATTTCCTGGCTGAGCTGGCCCTCTTGGGAAATACAGAAACCGAGGTGGCGGCCCGGGGCAACGATCAGGATGGGGAGGCCGTCCGTCTGAGCACCGTGCACCAGGCCAAGGGGCTCGAATACGGGACCGTCTTTGTGATCATGCTTTGTGACGGTCTGTTCCCCTCCTCGAGGTCGTTGGAATCGGAGGAAGGTGAGGAGGAGGAGCGGAGATTGTTTTATGTGGCGGTGACGCGGGCCAAGGATGAGCTCTATCTGACCCATCCGCGTCTGCGGATGGGAAAAGGGGGGGACGCATGGCAGACTCCCTCGCGTTTCCTCAACGAGCTTTCCAAGGAGCTGGTCAATGTTTGGAGGGTGAAGGGAGCGGCGGGGTTGGGGGATTGGAGTTAAATCCGGGGTGTTTTTTCTTCTTGGGCCGACCGCCTGCGGAAAATCCGGCCTTGCCATGGCTTTGGCCCGCGAGACCGGTGCGGAGATCGTTTCCGTGGACGCTTTCCAGGTTTATCGGGGCCTGGATGTGGGCACTGCCAAACCCACGAGAGGGGAACAAAGGGATGTTCCGCATCACCTGATTGACCTCGTTCTACCTGAGGAGGCGTTTACCGCGGCGGATTACAAAAGATCTGCGGAAAAGGTGATTGTCGACTTGGCTCAAAGAGGAAAAAGGGCCATCTGGGTGGGTGGAACCGGCCTCTATCATCGCGTGATGACGAAGGGCCTCACCCAAGCGCCGCCCACCGACAAAGACATCGCAGATGAAATCGAGAAGATGGGCACCCTGGAAATGGCGGAGGAAATCAAACGGGTCGACCCCGACTGGGCGGAGGGGGCCGACCTGAAGAACCGAAGACGGATGGTGAGGGCTTTAGCCGTTTTGAGGCAAACCGGCAGGACGATGACCGATTGGCAGCGAAAGGAGACGTTCCCGGGACCTTTGTCAAAATCCAAGGTCTATGTGCTCGTTCCCAAAATGGAGAATTTGACGCGGGCCATTGCCCAGCGTGTGGATGTGATGCTGGAAGGCGGATGGGCTGATGAGGTGAGGCTATTGATGCAAAGAGAGGGATGGAGAGGGAGTCCTGGGAGCCGGGCCATTGGGTACGCCGAGGTGGAGGCTTGGGTGGAAGGCCGGATCCGCCGTGATGAGGCTCGTGACAAAATCGTGACGAACACCCGAGCATACGCGAGGCGCCAATTGACCTGGTTTCACGGCCTAACTAATTTTCAGGCTATCGAGACTGATCCCCAACGGCAGCCTTCCCCGGCCATCTTTGAGGCCCTTCGGGCCACCCTCTCCGCGTGAGATACTTTTCATGATCATTTCCACCAACCGGGATCGTCCGACAGAGCGTGCATTTTTGGTGGGTCTGGAAACGCACAAAACCGGCCGGGTCGAGACCGGCGAGTCTTTGGAGGAACTGGGTTTGCTGGTGCAAAGCGCGGGCGGGGAGGTGGCGGACCAAGCCACCCAGAAACTGGAAAGTCCCGTGGCCCCCACCTACATCGGAAGCGGCAAGGCGGCGGAGCTGGCCAAGGCAGCCAAGGAAAAGAAAGCGGACACGGTGATCTTTGACGATGAGCTCACCCCGGCGCAGGCACGCAACTTGGAGGAAATCTTCAGCTGCAAGGTTTTGGACCGAACCCAACTCATCCTCGATATCTTCGCCCAACGCGCCAAATCGAAGGAGGGCAAGCTGCAGATCGAGCTCGCCCAACTGGTCTATCTTCTACCGCGTTTGACGCGAATGTGGACCCATCTTTCCCGCCAGACGGGGGGGATCGGGATGCGGGGCCCCGGGGAAACCCAGCTGGAGGTCGACCGACGCAGAGTGCAGGAGCGGATCACCCGGCTGGAGCGGGACCTGGTGGAGGTGAGAAAACACCGGACCATTCAAAGGGAAGGCCGGATGCGCCAGCACTGGCCCGTGGCGGCCCTGGTGGGTTACACCAATGCCGGCAAATCGACCCTGATGAACCGGTTGACCCATGCCGAAATTCCCGCTGAAAACCGGCTGTTCGCGACCTTGGATCCGACGATTCGGCAATTTCGGATGCCCAACGGTGTAAGGGTGCTGCTCGGAGACACCGTAGGTTTTCTCAAGAAGCTCCCGACGCACCTGGTGGAATCTTTTCAATCGACCCTGGAGGAGGTTGCTTTCGCCGATGTGCTGATCCATGTGGTGGATTCCAGCCATCCCCAAAGGCAGCAGCAGATGAAGGCGGTGGATGATGTCCTGCGACAGATCGGGGCCGGGGACAAACATACCCTGACGGTTTGGAACAAGGCGGATCGGGTTGAGAGCCGGGCTAGCCTGGAGCGCGAGGCGGCGGGAGTGGCACACGGGGTGGTCATCTCTGCGCAGACCGGGGAGGGTATGCCAGGTTTTTTCGCCGAGCTAACCACGATGCTGGCGGCCTGGAGTATGCGGGTTCATTTGAAGGTTCCCCAAAGCGAGGGAGCCCTGCTGGCCCTGCTTTCACGGGCAGGGCGAATCC
>RHAF01000006.1 GCA_010028775.1 Verrucomicrobiota bacterium
CCCCGCTGGATCAGCTGGTAGGCGGCGGAGGGTAGCAAGGCAACCCGGGCCTCCTGGGATTTGATTTCACGAGGAACGCCGATAATCATGGGTTAAGTGTAGGGCCATTTTGCGCCTAGGCGGGAGAGGAAAATGCGGGACTGGAACAACCGCTGGGTCGGGATTAGATTAGGGCATGGAGCTGAAGGTTTCCGGTCTGGAAGAACTGAGAAAAATGGATCGGGAACATCACCTGCATCCCTTCACGGACCACGCGGCGATGCATCCGAGCGGAACGCATATCCTCACCGGGGGTCGGGGAGTCTATCTTCAGGGCGAGGAGGGAAGGCTCCTGGACGGCCTGGCGGGCCTGTGGTGCGTGAATGTGGGCTATGGGCGGAAGGAGATCGTGGACGCCGTGGCCAAGCAAATGCAGGAGCTCTCCTTTTATCCAAGTTTCTTCAATTCCACGACCGAGCCGGCCGTACGCCTGGCGGGCCGTTTGGGTCGGATGGCCCCCGGAAATCTCGACTACTCGGTGTTCAGCAACTCGGGGTCGGAGGCCAAAATCATCCGTCAGTACCAGATTTTAAAGGGCCATCCGGACCGGATGAAGATCCTGACCCGGAATTATGCCTACCACGGGGTGACCCTGGCGACGGCGAGCATGACGGGACTGCCCAACTGCCAGATTCCTTATGGGTTGCCTTTGCCGGGCTTTCTCCATGCGCCGGCCCCGTACGCCTATGTGGCCGGTCGGGAGAAAGATGCCGAAGCCTATGGACAGGAGTGTGTCGCCGCCACCCGGCAGATGATCGAAAAGGAGGGAGCGAAGACCATTGGCGCGATGTTTTTGGAGCCGGTGCAGGGTGCGGGAGGGGTAATTGTCCCGCCGCCGGGATATCTGGCCGCGATGCGCAAGCTGGCCCGGGAATACGAGATCCTCTTTGTGGCTGACGAGGTGATCACGGCTTTCGGGCGGCTGGGGGCCTGGTTTGCCAGCGAGATGTGGGACTTGCAGCCCGATCTGATGATTTTGGCCAAGGGTCTGACCAGCGGTTATATTTCCATGGGTGCTACCATGGTCTCCCGGCCGATTGCCGAAGTGCTGATGAAAGGCGGATACTTCGCCCACGGCTTCACCTACTCGGGCCACCCGGTGGCGGCGGCGGCCGCGCTGGCCAACATCGATATCCTCGAAAAAGAGAAATTAACCGAACGGACCCGGGACAAGGTGGGGCCCTACTTCCAGAAGAAACTCAAAGAATTCGCGGGGCATCCCGCGGTGGGGGAGGTTCGGGGTGTCGGGCTGATCGGAGCGATAGAGTTGTTGCCGAAAGGCGGAAGAAAAGACCTCAAACCCGGAATGAACCTGGGCATCGTCGGGGCGGCGAAGGTGAGGAGCGAGGGTGCGATCGTCCGTGGGATCCGGGATTTGCTGGCCTTCGCCCCTCCGTTGGTCATCACGGAGGGCGAGATCGACGAGATGTTTTCCTCGGTGCGAAGGGGAATCGACAAGCTATGGGATTAGCGGGTTAGCCCCTGGTCATGGAGGGAGTGTTCCGGTTGAAACAATGGGAACCCCATTGCACTAGAGTTCCTAAAAATCTTTTAAGTCGGCGATGGCGGCCATGACCTCGTCGGCAAATTTCTGGTAATCCGCGCGATTCTTCGGATCCCCGCGGAAATGCATCGGTTTCCCGTAGATCACCCGGATGGGCCGAAACGGATGCCAACTTCCCCCGCGCGGCAGGGCATCTCGGCTTCCGATGATGTGGACGGGCACCACCGGGGTTCCGGTCCGGGCGGCGATCAGTCCGATTCCGGGTTCCGCGTGGTTCAATTTTCCGTCCATGGTGCGTGCGCCCTCGGGAAAAAGAACGAGGGTTCCCCTGTTTTTCAGGACTTCGAAAATATTTTTCAGGGAGGACGGGCCGGGGGATTCCTGGTTCACGGGAATCGACCCGATGGAGGGCAAAAGCCACGAACCGATGGGCGGGGCAAAAAGGGTGTGGCGGGCGAGATAGTAGGTCACCCGCGGAACCAGACATCCCACCGCGGGCGGATCGAAATAACTGGCGTGGTTTGGGGCAAGGATGAGGGGCCCGGCGGGAAGATCCCCCATGCCGCGTCCGCGAATGAGGTGGAAGGCCCGGAAGAAACAGTAGGAAAAGAGCCGGCAACCGTGGAACCAGAAGGGACAGACCCTCATGGAACGGTCGGGGCGGGAGAGAGACGGCTGCGAACCTCGCCGATGATCAGGTCTGCCAGGGCTCTGGCATCATGGTGACCGCTGTCCAAGAGTTTGGCGTCTGCGGCCCGCAGCAGCGGGGCGGCGGCGCGGGAGGAATCGAGCTTGTCGCGTGCGGCCAGATTGTCCTGTTGCCCCTGCTTGCGTCGGCGCTCGGCCCGTACGTTGGGGCATGCGTCGATGAAATATTTGTAGGGACTGTCGGAACAGACGACGGTTCCGATGTCCCGTCCCTCCATGACCAGGGGGGCGGCGAGGCGGAGTTTGCGCTGAAGGTTGACCAGGTATTCGCGCAGCTCCGGGATGGCGGACACCAGGGAAACATTGGCATTCACCTCGGGCAGGCGGGTGTGGGGGGCCAGGTCCCGATGGGCCTCCTGGAGTTCGACTTCACCCTTGCGTATGTCGGCGTGAAAATCGACCTTCTCCAGAAGTTGTTTCATGCGGGACCGCGATTTGGGATCGTGGCCCGCCTCCAAAGTCAAAAAGGTAAAAGCCCGGTACATGGCTCCGGTATCGACATAGACAAAGCGCAGATCCTTGGCGACCAACCTGGCCACCGTGCTTTTGCCGGAAGCGGCGGGGCCATCGATGCAGATCACGGGATGCAGCATGTCTTCAGCGACCCAATTCCTGGAGTAGGGCAATCTGCCTGGCAAAACCCGGATAACTGGTTTCGATGCAGGCGGTGTCCTTGACGAGGGTTTTTCCCTTGGCCAGCAATCCCAGGATGGCGGCGGACATGGCGATCCGGTGGTCGCCCTCGCTTTCCACTTCGGCACCCACCAGGGTGCGGCCTCCCTCGATGGCCAAGCCGTCGGGCCTTTCCTCCACCGGCACCCCGAAAAGACGGAGGTTGCGGGCCACCACAGCCAGACGGTCGCTCTCCTTGTGACGGAGTTCGGCGGCGTCCTTGATCTCGGTGACGCCCTCCGCTAGGGCGGCGGCCACGGCTAAAATGGGAATTTCATCGATCAGGTTCGGAATTTCCGTGCCCGATACGGTGGTGGCTTTGAGTCGGCCGCTTCCCTGAACGACTATTGAGCCCATGGGTTCGGGAGAGGGGTGTTCCACCCTTTCCACCAGATTGGCTCCCATGCGAAGGAGGGCGGAAATCAGGGCGGTGCGGGTTGGGTTCAGTCCCACATGACGCAGGGTCAACCTGGATCCCGTGAGTCCGGCGGCCAGAACCAGCCAGAAGGCTGCCGAGGAAAAATCCCCGGGCACGTCCAGTTCGGTGCCTTCCAACCGCTGCGGACCATGGAGGATCAGGACTTGTTTGTCCCTCCGGAAACTGGCCCCAAAAGCGGGGAGAAGGCGTTCGGTGTGGTCCCGAGACAAGGCGGGCTCGCGGAAGGTGGTTTTTCCTTCCGCCTGGAGGGCAGCGAGAAGAACACAGGATTTCACCTGGGCGCTGGCCACCTTGCTGGCGAAATCGATGGCCCGGAGATGTGCCCCACGAATGGTCAGGGGAGGACGATCCCCTGGGGATTCGCAAAGGATCTCGGCGCCGAATTGGCGGAGAGGTTCCGCCACACGACCCATGGGGCGGCGACTGAGAGAGGCATCGCCAAAAAGCCGGGTGGTGAAGGATTGTCCGGCCACGATGCCGGAGAGGAGGCGCATGGTGGTTCCGCTGTTGCCGCAATCCAGCGGTTCCGCGGGGGCAAGGAGGGAGCCGGCACGGCCCTCGATAACCACCTCGTGGGGAGCCACCCGGTCCACCCGGCAACCGAGAGCCTGCAGGGCGTGGAGGGTGGAGAGGCAGTCTTCTCCCGGAAGAAACCCGCGGAGGCGGGTCGAGCCGGCGGCGATGCCGCCCAGCATGATTCCGCGGTGGGAAATGCTTTTGTCCCCCGGGACAGAAAACTCCGCATCGAGGCGGCGCAGGGTGCGGATTTCGAGCTGGCTCATGACAAAGGAGGGAGAGTGCGGCGAATTCCGGCGGCTTCATCCAAAATCTTTTCAAGGGATTGGGCATCCCCGTTTTCCAGAGCGGCAAACAAGTTGTCTGTGGCAGAGCGAAACTCCCGGATGGCAGAGAGCACACCGCGGCGGTTTTGCAGGAGAATCTCCGCCCACAGGCGAGCGGGTCCGGCGGCCACGCGGGTGGTGTCACGGTATCCGGGGCCAGCGAGGGGAAGGGGCCCTTTTCCGGCGGCCAGAACGAGAGCGGCGGCCAAAAAGTGGGGGAGGTGGCTGATCCGCGCCACCTGGTCATCATGAATTTGCGGACTCATCGAGATGACCCTTGCTCCCAGCGCGATCCAGAAGGAGGTGGCGTCCTTTAGGGTGGCGGCTGAGGTCGATGCGGTGGGGGTGAGAATGACAGGGGCGTTCTGGAAAAGGCCCGCGCGGGCGGCAGACAATCCCGAATCCTCCGATCCGGCCATGGGATGGGAACCGATCCAGCGGGCTTTGTCTTTCAGAAGGGGGGCGATGTTTTCCTCCACCGATTCCTTCACACTGGAAACATCGGTGACCATGGAGGATGGGCTGAGGTGGGGAAGGATGGAACGCACCAAATCCGGAAGGGCGGTCGGCGGGGTTGCGAGCACCACGAGGTCGGAGGAGCGGGCGAGGCCGGGGTCGGTGCCGACTTCAGCCTTGGGCAGAGCCGTACGGATCCGGGGCAAGGATTCAGGCCGACGCGTCCAGATGGCAAGCTTGGCTTGAGGGAAAAAATGGCTGCAGGCAAGAGCCACCGATCCCCCAATCAGCCCGGGAGCGAAAACGGTGATCTTGGAGGGACTCATTTTCTGGCCGGCAGGACATCGGGAAGGGCTCTCTCGAGTCTTTCCATCTGTTCCGGTGTGCCGATGGAGATGCGGATCCAACCCGGTAGCCGGTAACTTCGCAGGGGACGGACGATGAGGCCGAGTTTCTGCAGGGCACGGAAGACCTGATCCCCGTCGTTGACCTCGACCATGACAAAATTCGCGGTGCCGGGAACAAAACGGAGATTCATCTTTTTAAGAAAAGCATGAATCCGTTCCAATCCGGCGTGGGTCAACTCCACCGTCTTGCGGACATGGTCAGTGTCGGCCAGGGCGGCCAGGGCGGCGGCCTGCGCGGGGGCGGAGGTGTTGAAGGGCTGGCGCGATTTTTGCAGGACGGCGGCGATGTCGGGACGTGCAAGGCCGTAACCGATCCGCAGTCCGGCCAATCCCTGCACCTTGGAAAAGGTGCGGAGCACGACCACGGGGCGGCCTTCCTTGACCCAGTGAACGGAGGGGGGAGGTTCGGGGATAAACTCGTGGTAAGCTTCGTCGAGGACCAGCAGGGGTCCGGCGGGGAACTTTTGCACGAAGGCGGTGAGTTCCGCGTTGGGAATGCGCGTTCCGGTCGGGTTGTTGGGAGAGGCGAGAAAGACGAGGCGGACGTCCCCGCCCAACCGAGCGGAAAAGCCGGCGAGGTCATGGTGAAAATCGCGGTCGGGAACCTCCTCGAAGGAAATTCCGAAAAGACGGGCCATCAGGCCGTAAACCGCAAAGGCATAGGCCGAGGCCAGCACGCGGCCTTGGCCGGGTTGGGTATAGGCATGGTAGCAAAACTCGATGATTTCGTTGGAGCCGCAGCCCAACACGACGTGGTCACGGGTCAGGCCGTGTTTTTTGGCGATGGCGTCACGCAAATCGAGGCCAGCACCGTCAGGATACAGGTGGGTGTGGGCCAGTCCATCGCGGATGGCCTGGAGCGCCCGCGGGGAAGCTCCGAGAGGATTTTCGTTGGAGGCGAGTTTGGCGATCTGGTTGGGGAGAAGGCCGTGCTCCTTGGCCACATCGGCGATGGGTCGTCCGGGTTCGTAGGGTTCCAGGTCGGCGACGTAAGGGTTGGGTTGAGGCGTCATTTGTCGGGAGATGGATTGGTGTGGGCGTGAGGTGTTTAAGGTTTGCGTGGAACGGAGGAGGTTTGTCGGGCTCGGAAGGATTCAAGAGTCCGGCGAATTCTTGGGTTTCCATGGGCCAGGCAGGCGGCCGCAAAGAGGGCGGCGTTGATTTGACCGGCTTTTCCGGCGGCGAAAAAAGGGCCGGGCGAGCTGGCACCGAGTTTACGGAGGAGGGCGAGGGTTTGGGCCGGTCCGCTGGCATCGGGCACGAGCAGTGCCGGCACGGACCGTCCTACTTTCCCGGGAAAGTGGGACGACGGGGAGGAGCAAGGGGCGATAGTGAGCGGGGCAAGGATCCGGCCGGAAGCTGGGGTTGGTAGGAGGCCGAATCTGCGGAGGGTTTGCGCGGTCTGGCGAAGGCGGCGGGGTTGGATGACCTGAACATGAGCCGTCGGCATGCCTGAAGAATAGCCTGTTCCCCCCTGATATCTCAACTCGAAGCGCTCTGGTACCGGAGAAGACCCCGGCGGAAAAAAAGGGATGCCAAAAAGGCGGCGGTAAGGGAGGTGAGGAGAAAAAGGGACATGGGCCCCGGATCGATGCCGCGGATCAGGGTGGTGGCCGGAATGTTGGCGACCAGGAGCAAGGGGAGGACCAAGGTGAACACGATGCGGAACCAGCCACGGGCGGCTTCCCGGGGAAGTCGAGCCACCTGGAAGATGCTGTAATACCCCAGGAGGACGGATTCGGCCTGAATGATCCAGAAAGTGAGGGAGACGAGAAAAAGAAGCAGGGCGTAGTGCACGAGCAGTCCGGTGACCAGGAGGAGCAGATAAGCGGCCACCGAGGCCATGGAGGGAACGATACCCAGCGAGTGCAGTCCCATGCAGGCCACAAGGGCGGCGATGCCCGCGTTGGCCAAGGGGCCGATCTCCAGTTCCGCGGTGCTAACGAGGAATTGCGGGGGGACCGGCTTCAGGAGAACAAAGTCGAGCTTCCCGGTGCGGACCAGTTCCGGAAGTTTGGTCAGACCCGGCATGAGAAAAGCGGTGAAGATCTGCTGGATCAGCTGGTTGGTGGCGACCAGCACAATCATCTGATTTCGGTTCCAGCCCGCGACGCTTTCGACGTGGTGGTAGACCACGCCGACAAAAGCCAACTGCAGGACAAACCAGGAAAGCTCGACCATCACCCAAGCAAAAAAATTGGCGCGAAAGGCCATTTCGCGGGTTAGGGCATAACGGATCTGGGTCCACCAAAGCCTTGGGAGTGTCAGCAGCCGCATGATTCAGCCCCCGGCGGCGGTATATTTCCGGAGGCCGGCCCGCCAGATGAGATGTGCCAGAACGAGGAAAGCCAAGGCCCAACCGAACTGCAGACAGAGTCCGGCCACCCATGCCGGGTGAGAAAGGGTTCCGCAGAGCGCGGCGGTGGGAAACCAATACTCGTAGGCAAAGGGAAGCAGCCGGACAACGGCAAAGACCGTGGCGGGGAGCAGGTCGAGGGGAAAGACGTGTCCTCCCGCCAGGAATTCAAAGGAATAAACAAGAAAAACAAGGGCGCTGATATCGAGAAACCAGAACGAGGTGAGGGAGAGGCAGAGAGTAAGGCTGAACTGGAGCAGGGCGGAGCCCAGCAGGGCCGGCAACCCCCGCCAGGGATCGAGGTTTTCCCATTCCAGGGGGATGGCCCGGGAGAGGAGAAAAAAACAGAGGACCACCGGGACGATAGCCGCGGTCAAATAGGCGCAGCGTCCGGCGAGAAAGAGAAAGAACCGGTACAGGCCATAGGGAAGAGGACGAAGGAGGATGGGGTTGAGCATGCCCTCGCGAATTTCCCGCGAGATCTGGAAGTCGTCGTCCGCCGGGGAACTGACGGCCTCGACGATGAGCAGGATGGCGTAATAGGTCAGGAGCCCGGGCAGCGTGTAGTCCCCGATGGTCCCGCGGTCCCGGAAGGCAGACTGCCAAAAAATCCATGACACCAGAAGGGGCATGGCGCTGAAGAGCGCGCGCAGCAGGTAATTCCAACGATAGGCGAGTTGCCTCTGAAGACCGATGGAGAAAACCGTGGGAAGGGAGCGGAGTGTGGAGATCACGAGCGTCGACGTAGATGGGTAGGGAGAATTCCCAATTCGGACCGGTACTTGGCAATTGTCCTCCGGGCCACGGGAATTCCGCGCTCCCGGAGCATTTCCTCAAGAGCGGCATCGGAGTAGGGCTTGCCGGGATTCTCGCGGCCGACGATTTCGGCCAGAATCTCCTTGGCCCGGGTGTTGGCCACGGCCGCCCCGGTTCCGTTGTCTCCTCCGAGGGCGGTGGCAAAAAAGAAGCGCAGGGGAACCACCCCATGGGGGGTGCGGACGTATTTGTTGGCGACCGCGCGGCTGACGGTGGTTTCGTGAACGCCGACCTCGGCGGCGGCCTCGCTCATGGTCATGGGGCGAAGGCCGGATGGTCCCTCCCCAAAATAGTCGGCCTGACGCCTTCCGATGACCTCGAGAAGCTTCTGCAGGGTTTGTTGACGCCGCTCGAGGGCTTGCAGAAGAAATTTGGCCGAGCGGATGCGCTCTTTCAGGTAGGAGCGGGTCTGTTCATCTGCGGAGCTGTCCCCCAGCAGATCCTTGTAGAGGTCGCTAATGCGGAGCCTGGGCAGCAGATCCCCCTCAAGGTGGGGCACCCAACGTTCACCGTCCTGAACGAAGGAAGCCTCCGGGCGGACGACCAGATCGGGGCGGTCCGGGGCAAAGGCCGCGCCGGGTCGCGGGGAAAGCCGGGCAATGGTCTCGGCGGCCGAAGTCACGGATTCGAGCGGGGCCTCGAGAGCGGCCGCAATTTCGGAAAATTTACGCCGCCCCAGAAGGTCAAGATGATGGCGGACGATGCGGGCCTCGAGGCTTTCCCCCTGGCCCCGGGCCGCCAGCTGAAGAAGCAGGGCTTCGGAAAGATCTCGGGCAGCAACCCCTGCGGGATGAAACGACTGGACGAGGGTCAACGACTGCCCGGCGGTTTCGGGCGAAATTTTCGCAGCTGCCGCGATCTCGGAGAGTTCGGACCGAAGGAAGCCGTCCTCATCCAGGTTTCCAATCACCTCTTCCGCACCGGAGCGAATCCCCGGGGAGGTGGAGGCGAGGGACAATTGGGCGCGGAGATGGTCAGTCAGGCTCTCGGGAACGACCCTGGATTCGAGGAGAGCCCTGCGGGAATCGATGCCGGATGGGTTGGGGCGGGCAGCGGAGGTGGGCCAATCGGAATCAGGTTGGAAAGGTTCGCCTTCCCCTTCCGGATCGGTTGCATCGTCCGGTTCGGCGGACTCCAGCGAAAGAGGCTCCTCTTCGAGGACAGGATTGGTCTGGAGTTCGGTTTGTAGAAAGTTTTGCAGTTCCAGGGCGGGCGTCTGCAGGAGTTGCAGGGACTGCTGGACCTGCGGGGAGATAGTGGTCGTCTGCCGCAGGCTGGGCTGCAAAGAAAGGGTCATGATCCTTATTTTGGGATTGGGAAGCGCCTGAAAAAAGGCAAAAGGTGACATGGCCGAGGTCATTCTCACGGTGCTGGGGAGCGGAAGCCGGGGGAATTCCCTGCATCTGGAGCACGGGGGACGGGCCATTTTGGTGGACGCTGGGCTGAGCGCGAGGCAGTTGGAGGCGCGAATGTCGCGGGTGGGGGCGGACACGGCGGAACTTTTGGGAGTGATTTTGACGCACGAACACGGGGATCATGCCGGGGGACTGAAGACTTTTTTGAAAAAGAAAAAATGTCCGGTCTATGCCACCAACGGGACCAAGGATGCGTTGGAGCCCGGGTTGGCCACGGCGGAATGGAGGTCCTTTGAGGCCGGGGCGAGGGTGGAAATCGGTGGCTTTCAGGTTGAGACCTTTCCCGTACCCCACGATGCGGCCGAACCCATTGGAATGAGAATCACGGCCGGGGCGGTCCGGATCGGGGTGGTTTCCGATTTGGGTTATGTGACCCGGCTGGTGGTTGAGCGTCTGAAGGGATGCGCCGCCCTGCTTCTCGAGGCGAACTATGACGAGGCAATGTTGCGGGACGAGGAAAGGCGGCCTTGGGCGGTCAAGCAGAGGATTTCCGCCCGGCATGGGCATTTATCGAACGGAGCGGCAGCCAAGTTGGTGGAGGAGGTGGCGGGGCCCGAGTTGCGGGATCTCTTCCTGGGCCACATCAGCGAGGATTGCAACCGGCCCGAATTGGCAAGGAGGGCGATCGAGGAGGCCTTGGCCCGGGCCGGAAGGAAAGGGGTTCGGGTGCATGAAACGTCCGCCGACGAGGTGGGGGAGAGGCATGAGATTGGTTGTTGAGGGGGGGGTGGAAAAGGGTTGCACCTTGCACCCTGTGGAGAGATTATTTCAGACGAATCGCGGGCGTAACTCAGTTGGTAGAGTGCAACCTTGCCAAGGTTGATGTCGAGGGTTCGAATCCCTTCGCCCGCTCGAACGGAGTGAGAGAGGGGAAATTCAATCTGCCAGAGGCGTAAAATGGATGGCGCGGGGGCAGGTTTCTTGCGGGGCGCAATCCCTTCGCCTGCTCGAACGATTTTTCTTTGGCGGGGACGACCGTGCCGGTTGTCCGATTGAAAACCACCCACCTGGCCATCGGCTGATCCGGAGGATCAGCCCTACCGGGGCTTGATGCGGGATTGTGAGTGGATAGGATTTTGAATTGATGAATTTTCTTTGGGGAAATTCGATTGCCTTGTCCTGGATGTGGGGGTTGGGCCTGTTTTTCAGCGTCCAATTTTCGCTTCAGTACGGCCTTTTCGGGTTGTTGACCTTCGCCATTCCGAATGCCTTGGGCTTGATGATTTTTGGCGGGTTGGCCCAACTGATTGCCAAGCGGGCCGGGAACGGACCGGACGCCTTGGGCTCCTTTTTCGCATCCTGGTCCCGGCCTTATCGTTTTGTTTTCTTTTTATACCAAATCCTGGCCATCATTCTGACAGTCTTTGCCCTCGTCCGTTATGGATGGCAACCGCTCGGACTGGAGCCCGGCGGCTTGTATCTCCTGCTCACCATTTTGGTGATCCTGGCGGCGGCCACGCTTTTTGGTGAGGAATTCGACATTCGCCGGATCAAGTTCAGCCACGGGGTGCTGGGATTGATCGCCCTTGGGGCCATGGGAATCCTGTTGGGGCAATTGCCGGCCATCGGGAACGGAAAGCCAATCATGACGGGGGCCAACCCCTTCATGGGGCTGAATTTTTGGGGCTATGCGATTCCCATCTGCGTGGGTCTCACCTTGGGTCCCTGGCTCGATCTCCAGCAATGGCAGCGTGCCATCCAGATTCAGCGGGAGGGCAAATCCCCCCTCCTGAGCTATCTTTTCGGCGGATCGCAGTTCTTCCTGCTTCTTCTTGCCCACGGTTGCTTGGCGCTTTGGGTGGCGGGGCAGTCCGGCGCGGTGGCCATGCGGCAGGGCATTGACGGGTTGGCCTACGGGCAGGATTCGGTCACGCGCTTTTTGTGGGGATTGGTCGCCCTGCATCCCTGGGCCTTCGGGGCCTATGTGGTCATCCTTTTCGTCATGACTCTGACCACGCTGGACAGCGGATATGTCGCCCTTCGCTGGTACCTGAGCAAATCGGGCGGGGCCAATCGCTCGTTTCCCCTGAGTCTTCTGCCCGAGGCCCTGCTGGAGTCCCCCCTTCCGGCCCTGATTTTTGCGGGGTGTTTCACCGTGGCGGCGGTTTGGCTGAGATTGGAGTTGGAGTACTTCATGATCTTTTACGCCACGTTCTTCGTGGGATACGCAGCCCTTGCCTTGGTGCGGGCTTTCCATACGGGACAGGGAAACGCCTTGCCCCAGGTGAAGATGTTCTGTGTGGGTAGCGTGGCGGTGGTGATCTTTGCCTATGGTTACTTTCTTTCCAACCCCTGGGGGATGATCCTGGGTTCCATTCTGCCGGTGGGTTACATTGTCTGGATGTTGCTCAAGCCCGGATCGGGCCATGAATTTGTCGGCGGGGTGGAGGAGTTGGAAAAAACGGCGGGTGGCCCGAACGGGGAACTGGTCATGCAGGAGGGGAGGGAGGAGAGAATCGAGCCCGGAAGGGTGGTGCCTTTTCCCAAGGCCGGCGGCGAGTTGGCCACCGATCTTTTCGGTCATTTTGAGGGCAAATGGTTCGTCCACACCTTTGTGGCGACCTATGCGGACACCAACTCCGTGGGGAACGTTTACTTCGGCATGTATGCCATGTGGGTGGGCAAGACGCGGGAACTTTTCTTCAACCGTTGCCTTCCGAAGTTCAACCTTAAGACCACCCCGTACTACATCCTGACGCGCTCGTTCGAGCACAAGTTCATGCGGGAGACGCGGGAGTTTGAGCGGGTGAGCGTGAAGATCAAGGTGGGCGAGTACAACCGCAAGTTTGTCACCTTGGAGCACGCCATATTCGACTCTGCCGGGAACCAACTGGGCAAGGGCAAGCAGCAGCTGATCTTTGTGTCCTCCAGCGACTACAAGCTGCTCGACATCCCGGGTGAGGTGTACGAGGCCTTTGTGGCTTACGCCTAAGGGCGCCTATCCCGCCAACTCCCCGGCGCGTTTCAAGGCGCTGTTCCGGTCGGAAATTTTTCCCTCCAGCTGTTCATCCATCAACTGGCCGAGGATCCGGCCCATTTGAGGCCCCGGGTGGATGCCCAGTTCCCGGAGGTCATGACCGGAGACCAGGGGCTTGGGTTTGATCTCCTCCTGGGAAAATTCCGACTGCTTGGCGACGAGAAAACGGTGGATGTCCAATTCGCCGTGGCTGGAGGTGCAGTCGATGCGATGCAGTTCCAGTTCCTCGACAAAAGTCGGGCGGGCCAGCAGGCGTTTGAGGGTGCTGACCCGCATCTGTGGAGCATCCTTGAAGGCCATGTGATTAGCGACGCAGGCGACCACGGATTCGACCTGTTCGTTGGAGAATCGAAGCCGCCGCATGATCTCCTCGGCCATGCGGGCCCCCACGCCCTCATGGCCAAAGAAGCGGATCCGGCCGGAGGGTTCCGTCCGGGAAGTGCGGGGTTTGCCGATATCGTGCAACAGGGCGGAGAGGGCCAGGATCGGGGAGGGATTTTTCAGGTGGGTGAGGAGGAGCCTGGTGTGGATCCAGACATCCCCCTCGGGGTGATGCTCGGGCGACTGCGCACAACCGCGCATTTCCAACAACTCCGGAATCCAGACAGAAATCAGCCCGGAATCATGGAGGAGGTCGAGTCCGCGGGCAGGGTCCGGGCTGGTGAAGATCTTGATGAGCTCATCGCGTACGCGCTCGGGGGCGAGGTTTTTGGATTCGGGGGAAAGTCGGCCGAGGGCCTCCCAAGTTTTCGGCTCAATGTTGAAGCCAAGTTGAACGGCGAATCGGATGGCGCGGAAAAGGCGGAGTCGGTCCTCGGTGAAGCGGGCCGTTGGATCCCCAATGGCCCGGATGACTTTGGACTCAAGGTCGGCCTTTCCCCCCACGAAATCCAAAACCCTGTTCTGGATCGGGTCGAAAAACATCCCGTTAACCGTGAAGTCGCGTCTCTTCGCATCTTCCTCGGGGGTGGTGAAGGTTACGGAGGAGGGGCGGCGACCGTCGAGGTAGGGGCCATCGACCCGAAAGGTGGCGATTTCAAAAACATGGTTGCCTTGCTTCAGGCGGATCACACCGAAGGCTTTGCCCTGGGGATCGGAGGCCTTGGGAAACAAAGCCTGCACCTGGTCGGGGGTGGCAGAAGTGGCAATATCCACATCCGGATAGGGTCTTTTTAAAATCGCGTCGCGGACGCATCCGCCGGCATAGACGGCCTGATGGCCGGCCTCGGTCAATCGACGCACAATTTCCTCGGCGGCGGAGTGACGGATCATTTTTTATGGGGAGATTTCAGGGTGAGGTAAGCCAGGCCACCCAACAGGCTCCAGAAAAGTCCCATCCCATAAATCATCAGGGAGTAGGCGATGGCCGATTCCGGATCGTTGCTGATTCCAAGGTGGGGGAAGAGATAGACCATCACCCCCTCCCTCACTCCGTGACCGCTGACGCTGATCGGGAGGGCGGCGGCGGAAAAAATCAGGGCCAGAATCAGCCCGGCGAGCGAGTAGCTGATCGGCAGGTTCAGGGAGCGGGCCAGCAGGGTGGCCGCCCCGAAACTGGTCAAGTGCACGGCGAGGCAGACGAGGATCAGTCCGACCGTCGTCCAACCGCCGTGCATGATATCCCGCATGGCGTGCAGGATATCGAGAATGACCGAGCGGCCCGGAAGTTTGGCGGGCAGGGGAATCTTGGGCAGGAATCCGGAAAGGACAAAGGCGAGGAGAATGAGTGCACCCGCCAAAGGACCCAACCAAGGCAGGGCTCGGGCCAAAGGAGCGAAGGTGGCATCGGCCAGCAGGCGGTCGGAGGCACCCGGAAGGAGGACCAAGGCAAGGCCATAAAGGGCAGCGACCCCAAATACCCGGTCCAACAATACCGCCAGGGTCGAGCGGGCTTTCTGGTCGGGAAACCAGCGGATCAGGTAAAAGAGCCGAACGGCATCGCCTCCCGTCGATCCAATAAGGAAAAGATTGAAGAAAAATCCAACAAAGGTGAGGTGAAGGGCGCGAAACCAGCTGAGGTGGATTTTTTGCAACCGAAGAAGAAACCAAAACCGGGTGCCGCAAAGGGTGATCGAAATGACCGTGACAAGAAGCGCGGTGCCCAGCCAGAGAGGTCGGGCCGAGGTGAAACGTTCGGCCAAATGGCTCCAGTTCACCCTCCCGGCGAGAAAGCCGAGAATGGCCGCGGTGATGCCGACGCGCAGCCAGGGGGCCAACCGGCTTAGGAACGTGCGGGGGCGGGTGCTTGGTTCTTTTTCCACCATGAGAGACTGGCACGGACATCGTCCGCGGACACATCCGGAGATAGCTCCAGAGAAAAATGGGTCCCCTCGGGAATCAGGGGGAGAAGCTGGCCAAAAGGAATGAGTCCCTGCCCCAAGGGAAGATGGTCACCCTTTTCCGGATGATAATCATGAAGGTGAGCCCCGATGATGCGGGAAGCGAGCCGGCGGAGATGCTGGGCGTGGTCGATGTAGCCCAGCCAGTGTTTGGCCGCCCCGTGGCCAAAGTCGTGCCAGTAACCGAAAGTGGGGGCGGGAAGGCGGGTTAGGATCATGTCCCAGAAATCGTCCGGAGGGATCTCCCGCGGATCCTCCCGGCATTCGAGCCCCAAACGAATTCCTAGGGTCGCAGCCTTCTCGCCAACACGCAGGAGGATTTCCTCCACCCGGGGCCAAGCCTCGTGGAAGGCTTTTTCGTGTTGGCGGATGGCCTCGAGTTTTTGCCGGACAAAAAGGCGTGAGCCGATCTGGCCGGAAAGGGTCAGGGTTTCCAGCGAATCGATCCTCCGGCGGGGACCGGCGGAGCCGATATGGAGGACAACAAAGCGGGCGCCGACCGAGGCGGCGCACTCCAGGGTCTCAAGCGTGTGACGTTCGGCCAACCGTCGGGCGGTGGGGCGGGGATCGGAGAATTCGTAAGCGTTGGGATGGGGACGGAGGACCTCGACGGGTACGGGGCAAAAATTGTGGAGGACCTCGATCTTGGGGGCCTGGGCGCTTTCCCGGGCCACCAGGATGCCGGGCCACAGCGTAAAGCGGGTATTGTGGCTCAGTTCGACCCGGTCGAATCCCATCCTGACCGCCTCCTGAAGCAGGGCTGATCCGTCCGTCATGCGTTCAGCGTGCCAGCAGGTGGACAGGGCCAAGGGAGCAGCGGACATGTGGCGTGAGTTTCCCGAAAAAACATCAGAAGGGCGAAGGCTTTTTTTGCTGGGTGGGCCTACCCGTGGAATAGGGGGGATTGAAGAGCGGGGGTTACGGGGGCAAGATAATGGCGATGATGGCCAAAAGAATTTTTTACAAAGGCAAGGTTCAGGGAGTGGGATTTCGATTCGGCGTACGTCAGATTGCCGAGGGATTCTCCGTAGCCGGGTATGCCTCCAACCTGCCCGACGGCCGGGTGGAGGTTTTCCTGCAGGGGGATCGGGACGAAGTGGAGGCGATGGAGAAGGAGATCGGGGAGAGTCACCTGGCGGGTTTTATTCGTGAGGTGAGCGGTGGCGAGACCGAGACTGTCTCCGGTCGCAAGGGGTTCCAGATCCTATGAACTTGGCGGTCAAAACCCAGGGGTTACGGAAAGAGTTCGCCTTGGGATGGTTCGGGGGCCGTTTATTGGCTGTCGAGGGCCTGGATATGGAGGTGAAAAGAGGGGAGGTTTTCGGCCTTCTGGGTCCGAACGGAAGTGGAAAAAGCACGGCGATGAAGATGATTCTCGGGTTGCTCCGTCCCACTGAAGGGAGGGCGGAGGTTTGCGGTTACCGGGCCGGGACGATTCACGCCAGAAGGCAGATAGGATTTCTTCCGGAGAACCCCTACTTCCCCAATTTTTTGAGCGGAGTGGAATTGGTTCGCTACTATGGAAAGTTGAGCGGCATGGGAGGAAGCAAGCTTGAGGCAAGGATCGAAGAGTTGATGGAACTGGTTCGTTTGGGCAGGGAAGCGGGAAAAAGACCCCTCCGGACCTATTCCAAGGGGATGTTGCAGCGGGCCGGCTTGGCCGGGGCCTTGGTGGGCGACCCGGAGGTGTTGATGCTGGATGAGCCCACCGCCGGGGTGGATCCCGCAGGATCCCGTGAGATCAGGGACCTGATTCTTGAGCTAAGAGGAAGAGGTAAGACGGTGATTTTTTCCAGCCATCTTTTGGAGCAGGTGGAGGATGTGGCCGACCGGGTGATCATCCTGCACCGGGGGAAAAAGTTGCGGGAGGGGCGTTTGGAGGATCTGCTCTCGCATAAGGGCGAGTGGCAGGTCCGGATGCAGGGAATCGCCGATGGGGATCGGCGGGAGTTGCGGGTCTGGCTGGAAAATCGGGGTGTCCGGATTGTGTCGGAGTCGGCCCCGCGGGAGAGGTTGGAGGATTATTTCCTGCGCAGCTTGCCTCAGGAGGTGAGGAAATGATCGGTTGTCTGCGGCGGCTTTTGGCGGTGGCGGGAAACACCTTTCTCGAAGCCGTCCGCCAAAAGGTCTTTGCGGTCCTCTTGTTGTTCGGGTTGGTGATCGTGGGGGGGGCAAACTATTTCACCGAATTTTCTTTTCAGGAGCAGTTCAAGTTTCTCAAGGATCTCGGGTACGCCTCGATTGGCCTGACGGGACTGCTGATTGGGCTCTTGGGTGCAGCCCAGTTGATACCCGGGGAGATTGAAAAAAGGACGATCCTCACCGCCCTTTGCCGGCCGCTACGCCGATGGGAGTTCATCTGGGGGAAATACCTGGGGCTGCTGTTTCTCCTTGGTCTGATGGTGGGAATCATGGCGACGGCGGTTTGGGCTGTTTTACGCTGGAAGGAGGGACAACTGATTGCCTCGGAGGGAAGCGATCCGGCGGTGGCAGATCTAATCCGGGGGGAGGCCCGCGATCCACGGATGTTACAGGCCGTTTTTCTTATCGGAGTCAAGTTGGCGGTGGTGGCCGCGATGGCGGTTTTCTTCAGCACGATCGCCACCTCCACCACCTTTGTCATCGCCATGACCCTGATGGTTTATCTCATCGGGCACCTTCAGTCCGTGGCCCGTGAGCAATGGCTGGAATCAGGGGAAACGGCGCGGTGGTGGGTGAAATCCTTCCTCGTGGTGGTCTCCCTGCTGATTCCCGATTTCAACCTGTACAACCTGATTGATGAAATCGTGGCGGGCAACGCTGTTCACTGGAGGGCGACGCTTGAAGTGGCTGGTTACTCGGTGGTTTATATTTTCGTCCTTCTGGTGGCGGCCACGGTTGCTTTTGAGGGGCGGGATATTTGAAGCCCCTTGGATTCATCGCATCCGCCACGGCCCTGCTTTTGGTTTGGGGCGGAATCAAGGTGCCTTGGGAACAGAGAATGGCAAAGAGCCAGCGACTGAATGCCTATGGATTTTCCGGACCCACAACGGTGGCCGTGCGCGAGAAGCTTGGGCAGGGCTTGGCTTTGGCTTTCTTGGGCGGTTTTCGCGGGTTGGCGGCCAATGCGTTGATGCTTGAGGCCCATGCAGCTTGGGAAAACCAACAGTGGGTCAGGGTCCGTAGCGCGTTGGAGTTGGCCACCGTGCTTCAACCCCGCGTGGCCGTGTTTTGGGACATGGCTGCCTGGCATTTGGCCTGGAATGCGGCGGTCGCCGCCGAGCAGTTTTCCGGAGAAACCAGCGAGACCCGCCGGAGGATGGAAGCCAGACGCTGGATCGAGGCGGGGCGGAATCTTCTCGAAAGGGGCACCCAGGCCGTTCCGGAGAAGGCGCTGTTATTTCAACGATTGGGGGACCTTTACTGGCAACGATTGCAGGATTATGGCTCGGCGGCCAAGTGGTACCGGGAAGCCTTGAGCAAGGGGGATGCCCCGCCTTACCTGGAGCGTTTTGTCGGTTACGCCATGGATAAAGCCGGGGACAAAGAGGGGGCCTTGGCCTATTTTCAGGATTTGAGAGGCAGGATGGGAAAGGAACCCGACCCGGCCCGAAGGCCCGAGGTGGTGGATCGCGAGATTCAACGCCTGGAGAAAGAGACGCACAACACGGCCCCCATGGAGAAAAAAAAGTGAGATACGGAATTTTCGGGGATATTCACGGAAACCTTGAGGCTTTGGAGGCGGTTTTGGCCGACATGGAGAGTCAAGGGGTCACCCATCCCCTGTGCATCGGCGATCTCGTAGGGTATGGGGCCAATCCGGCAGAGTGCCTGGAGGTGGTTCGCGCCATCGGGTGTCCTGTGGTGAAAGGAAACCACGACGACTGGGTGACCCATTCGAAAAATCCCGCGTCCTTTTCTGAGGACGCCCGCCGCGCGCTGGATTTTACCCGCAAAAAACTCAACCCTGGGCAGATGAACTATCTTCGCCGCCTTCCCTACGTCAAAGTGGGGGAGTCATGGACACTTGTCCATGCCACGCTGGATGGTCCGGAAAACTGGGGTTATGTCTCCACGCGGTTGGAGGCTGAAACGAGCTTTTTATACCAGAAAACCCCGCTCTGCTTCTTGGGGCACACCCATCGGCCCGCAGTTTTCATCAAGGACCATGAGGTCAGGCCCATTGAGTTTCGCCGGGTGGATGTGCATCCGGAACGGCTGAAGGTCTCGAGAAAATTTTTATTCAATGTGGGATCGGTCGGGCAACCCAGGGATGGGGATTGGAGGGCGGCTTACGCCATTTACGACTTGAAAGCCGAAATCGTCGAACTCAGGCGTCTTAACTATGATATCGAAAGGGCCGCTCACAAAATCATCAAAGCCTCTTTGCCTGAATCATTATCAAAGAGGCTTTTTATCGGTCAATAAACTATTCAAAATGTTTTATATTATATATTTGCAAATAAGAAAATAAATAGTAACTTGACGATGAATCGATTGCATGTACTATGCGTGCATGCAAATTCATTCACGAAAAAATCTCCGTTGGAGTGCTGAGCGCGTGATTTCCGAGGTGCGCCAGTGGAGGGATCAGGGGCAACCCCTCTACGCCAACCATATCCGAAAAAATTTCCAGGAGCTTCTGGCTGCGGCCATTCGCTACTATGGTAGCTGGCAAAAAGCCCTCGAAGCGGCGGACATCCCTTATAATGAGGTGCGTAAGTACCGCCGTTGGTCCAAGGACTCGATCATCCGGGAAATCCAGCAACTCCACTCACTGGGAGTGGATCTATCTTTTCGCTCCATGGCCCTCAGTCAGCATAACGCCATGGTCTACGCCGCCATCCGCCCCAAATATTTCGGCAGTTGGAGAGCGGCCTTGGAAGCGGCGGGTTTGGTCTCGGAGGAAATTTATCGCTACCGCAGTTGGGAGCAGGGCGAGATTTTGGATGAGATCCGGCGCCTCAAGGCGGAAGGGGTCGATTTGAGTTCCAAGGCCATGGACGAAACTTCCAATCGCTTGATTGCCACCGCCCGGCGCCGTTTCGGAAACTGGGGCAGAGCCCTTGAAAGTGCTGGAATCGACTACGATGAGGTTCGCCGCCGTAAGCGTTGGACCCGCGAAAATCTGGTCGAAGGTATCCTAGACCTGAAGCGGCAGGGGGTGAAACTCATCACTCCGGAAGTCAAAAGAGCCAATCCATCCCTTTTTGCCGCAGCCTGCAAAAAGCATTTTTACGGGACATGGAAGAAAGCTTTGAAAGCTGCCTTAAAAGCAGAAGAGGATACACGGGCAACCATCGCGACCCAATCGGCGCTCGTTTCTGCTCCCTCGCAGGTTTAGGCCCGGGCTTTGACATCCGTCGGTTTACTTGCCCCTTAGCCGGCGCTTGTTTAGCCGCCTTCCCGGTCCATTCTATTCCGATGATGCGGGCCAAGGTTCTTGGTTTTTGGGGCATGGTCCCTTTCCTCTGCTCCGCCCTTCTGGGGCAGGTGGAGGTTCGGTTGGAGACTCCCAAATCCGCCTATCTTCAATATGCGCAAATCCCGTTTACGATTTGCCTCAAAAACATCGGTGGAGAGGAGATCGCGTTTGAATCCGCCGGAAACAAACCGTGGTTGGAGATGATTGTCCAGTCCAGGGATGGTCTTTTGATCCGAAGTGAAAAACCTTTCGTTCCTCCGGATAAAAATCTAAAAGTTGGAGAATCAGCGGTCCTCCCGGTGGACTTGGCCTCCTATTTTTTGGTGAGAGAACCGGGAGGATACCAGGCGAGGGCCTCCGTCCGGTTGCCTTCGGGCCAGACCCTGCTGACCGAACCCCTGGCTTTTTTGATCGGGCGTGGGGAAACCATCTGGACTCAAAATCGGGGTGAGGGTGTTGATCGTCACATTTATTCCCTTTTGAAGTTCTATGAGGATCCCAACGTGGGCCTATATCTCAGGGTGGAAGTTCCGGAGAAAAACATCGTGTATCCGTCCCGTCGTCTGGGGCCTTACGTGCCTTTGACCAAGCCGATGGTTGAATTTGACGCCCAAAACCATTTGCACCTTCTTTATCAAACCGCCGCCGGGGTTCATCGCATCACCGTGGTCAGCGAGGATGGGCGTCTTCTGAGGGAGGAAACTCGGCAGGAGGGGGTGGATAAACCAACCATCCGGAAAGAAAAAAATGGTGAGGTGGTGACCGAGGGTGGAAATGTGATTCTCCCCGGCAATCTACGGGAGCGATTGTCCACGTTGCAGGCCCGCATCGGGGCAACCGTTCCTGCGGCGGAAAAGAATTAGCCCTCCCCCGGGGAAGGGCTTTTTCTTCGAACAGGTTTCCAGAGCCGTAATCCGGTGGGCCCAAAGAGGCTTGCCTCCAGGGGAGGGGCTAAGAAAACCCGATCCCATGTCCGTTCAAAAGCATGGGCCGCGTCTGGAAAAGTGATGCTGAGATCCCTGGCTTTTTCATAAAAAGCTTGGGAACGGCGGTGAATGGTCTTTGCGGAAACGACAAACTGGCCCCCGCCGGCATAGCGAACCATCGCCGGGGCAGGTTCCCCGAAAAGCTCCGCAAAAAAGTCTGGAAGGTTAAGTTCCCGCCGGGAGGGGTTTTTTGTCCAATGGACGAAGGAGGGATATCCGCGTGCATCGTCCGTCTCCCACATGAATCCAAGCCACCAGAAATCAGGGGGCATTGTTTCGCCACTGGCCAGTTGACGGACCACGCGGTGAAAATCAGGAGCGTGGTCAAAGGGGCGCCCTTGGGCGAAAACCGTCAGAGGCGGTAGCTGGTGATACCGTTCCGTCAAATGATGCAGCCAAGCGTGAGCCTCGCGACCGACATTGGGCAAGGCCATGGATCCCGGCCAAAGGGGATCAGGGGGTTGGGTTTTGTCGTAGATGGTGAGGCGGATACCCTTCGGCAAATTTCGGGTCCAGCTTAAATCCTCCCCGCAACGGCAAACGACCACTTCAAGCACTGGTGCGTTGGATCAAAATGGTTATGCGCCTGCGGTGAGATCCTGAATGATGGTGATGAGCGGCAGGAAAAGCGCCACGACGATAGTGCCTACGATTAAGGCCAGCATCACGATCATGACAGGTTCCAGAAGCGAGGTTAGTCCGGCCACTGCCGTGTCGACCTCTTCCTCGAAAACATCGGCCACCTTGGTCAACATATCGGGTAACTGTCCGGTCTCTTCGCCGACCTGCACCATCGAAACCACCATGGGGGGGAAAATCTGGCTCGCTTCCATCGGGGCGACCATCGACTCACCCTCTTTTACGTTATCATGAATGCTGTCGATGGCGGAACTGACCCGTGCGTTCCCCGCGGTGTCGCGGGTGATCTGAAGCGCCTGGAGAATCGGCACTCCGGAGGAGACAAGGGTCCCCAGGGTGCGACTGAAGCGGGCCACCGAGGTTTTGGTCAGCATGTCGCCGAACAGGGGGAGCTTGAGCTTGTACTCGTCTACCGCGCTTGAAACTCCAGGGAGTCGGAGGGAAAAGCGGATGATAAAAACCGCCGCGGCGATTCCCCCGGCAAGGACAAGGAAGTTGCCTTGGATGAAACGGCTAAGATCCATGATGGTTTGAGTGATAAAGGGCAGCGGACGGCCGCCCAGCATGTCCTTGAAGATCGCCTCGAACTTGGGAACGATAAAAAGCATCAGGAAAGTCACGATTCCCACGGCGATGGTCAAAACTACGAGTGGGTAGACCATGGCTGAAGTGACCTTACCCCTGATCCTTTGACTTTTCTCGGCAAACTCCGCCAACCGGGTCAGCACCACCTCCAGCACGCCGCCCAGTTCACCCGCTTTCACCATGTTGACGTAAAGCTTGTTGAAGGCCTTCGGATGCTGGGAAAGAGCTTCGGAAAAAGTCGTTCCCCCCTCCACCGATTCAGCCAGGCTAGCCATGATTTTCCGGAGGTTTGGATTTTTTTCCTGTTTGCCAAGGGTGCGCAGACTGCGAAGCAAGGGTAGGCCTGCGCTGATGAGAGTGGAAAGCTGGCGGGTGAAGACGGTGAGAATCTTGGCGGGAACTTTGCCCGTTCCGCCGCCCCCGCCCCCAAGGGATAGTTTGAAGGAAAATCCCTTTCCCTTGGCCTTGGTATTTTCTGCCGAGGTCTCCGCGATGTTGGTGGGGAACATTCCCTGCTTCTTGATCGCGGCGGCGGCATCGGCTGGGTTATTGGCCTCCAAGGTCCCTTGGTGGGTTTTTCCTTTGGCGTCAACAGCCGAGTATGCGAAGAGAGGCATGACTTAGGTATACTTAAGGACTTCTTCCAAGGTCGTGTGTCCTTCGAGAATGTTGCGGATGCCGTCTTGGCGCAAGGTTGTCATACCCAGTTCGATTCCTTTTTGCCGTATGACCACGGAGGGTGCACGCTCATTAATCAGTTGGCGGATGGGTTCGCGGATATCCAGCAACTCGTAAATTCCGACCCGCCCCCGATAACCCGTGCCATTGCAGCTCTCGCATCCCTTGCCGAAATAAAATGGCCGGTCGCCCACTTCCGAGGCGGCCATGCCGATCTGAGCCAGAACCTCCTCCTTGGGCTGGAAGGGGGTCCGGCAATCCTTGCAAATCCTGCGGAGCAGACGTTGGGCCAGCACACCCTCCATGGAGGCGGCAATCAGGAAGGGTTCCACCCCCATGTCCAGAAGACGGGTGACCGCTCCCGCGGCGTCATTGGTGTGCAGACTGGTCATCACCAAGTGACCCGTCAGGCTGGCCTGAATGGCAATCTGCGCGGTTTCCAGATCCCGCGTCTCCCCCACGAGAATCTTGTCGGGATCCTGACGGAGAAAGGCCCGCAAGGCGCGGGCAAACGTCAGGCCGATTCCCTCGTTGGCCGGAACCTGCACAATGCCCTCCAACTCGTACTCCACCGGATCCTCCACGGTGAGAATCTTGGTATCGATCGTATTAATCCGCCCCAGACAGGAGTACAGGGTGGTGGTTTTTCCGGATCCGGTTGGGCCGGTGACGATGAAAATGCCGTTGGGTTTTTCCAGCGTATCGCAGATGTAGTCGTAGATGTGTTTGGGGATTCCCAGCTTTTCGAGATCAAGGTTGACCACGGAGCGGTCCAAGACCCGCAAGACGATGCTTTCCCCGTATTGGGTGGGCAAGGTGGAGACTCGCAGGTCCACCTGGCGCCCGGCCAGCAGGGTCTGGATGCGCCCGTCCTGCGGAACCCGCCGTTCGGCAATGTTCAGATTGGCCATGACCTTGATGCGGGAAGTCACCGGAATCGCCAGCCGACGCGGGGGAGGGGCCATCTCGTAGAGCGCGCCGTCAACCCGGTAGCGGATCTTGAACTCTTTCTCGAAAGGCTCGAAATGGATGTCGCTGGCCTTGGCCTGGATGGCGCGGGCGATGATCGTGTTGACGTATTTGATGATCGGCGCGCTGCCCGCCTCAGTCAGATCCACCCCTTCCGAGGTGAGGGCGGCTTCCGGGGCATTCTCCAGTTCGGTGAGGATGTCGTCGATGTTGGCTTCGGTCGCCCCATAGTATTTTTCGATCAGGGGAAGAATCTTGTCGGGGGGGGCGACCACCTGGGAAATTTCCGCACCGGTGGCAAAACGCAGGTCCTCCAGCGCCTGCGTGGCCAGGGGGTCGGCCAAGGCCACCGTCAGGGTGGTTTCGTCGGAGGCCAGGGGCAGGGCCCCCACATTTCGCGCGGTGTGGGGCGGGATGCGGGCCAGCAACTCCGGGCTCAACTCCAGGGTCGATAAATCCAGGATCAGGGGAAGACCGAGGCTGTCGGAAATCTTTTCCAAAATCTGGGGCATCTGGATGATGCCGAAATTGGCCAGGACGGTTTCAATCGGTTTGCCCGTCCGGCTCAGTTCCTCGGAAATTTCCCGGGACTGCTCGGAGGAGAGAACCTGCTGTTCCTCAAGAAAGGGAAGGAGAAAACGCGGGTCCATGATCAGTCCTTGTCGGCCATGGTGGCCGAGATGATTTCCTCGGGGGTGGTCATGCCGGAAACCACCTTGCGGATTCCGTCCTCCCGCAACGTGCGCATGCCGAGATCGCGGGCCCGTTGGCGGATTTTGGAAACGGGAGCCCCCTCGTTGATGAGATGGCGTATTTCATCGTCGACGGTGAAGATTTCAAAAATGCCGGCCCGCCCCTTGTACCCGGTTCCGCGACAGCGGTCGCAACCCCGACCCTTGGCGAAACGGGCCTGGGCCAGGCTGGCGGCGGTCAGGTTGAGCGCCCGCAACTCCACCTCCGTGGGGGTGTAGGGCTCCTTGCATTCCGGGCAGATTTTCCGCACCAACCGTTGTGCCAACACCGCCCGGATGGAGGAGGAGACAAGAAAGGGTTTCACCCCCATGTCGACCAAACGCGTGATCGCACTGGGGGCATCGTTGGTGTGGAGGGTGGAAAACACCAAGTGGCCCGTGAGCGAGGCGTTGATGGCGATGGAGGCGGTCTCCACGTCCCGGATCTCCCCCACCATGATGATGTTGGGCGCCTGCCGCAGCATCGCCCGCAGGGCGGCGGCAAAGGTCATGCCGATCTCGGTGTTCACCGCCACCTGGTTCACCCCGGGCAACTGGTACTCCACCGGGTCCTCCACCGTGATCAGTTTGCGGTCCGGTTTGTTGATCGTGTTCAGGCAGGCGTAAAGGGTGGTCGATTTTCCAGAACCGGTGGGCCCCGTGACCAGGAAAATACCGTCGGCGAAATTGATCGTCCGCTCGAGGATGGCCTGGTCATCGGCGAAGAAGCCCAGCTCGGGCAGGCCGAGCATGAGGTTCTTTTTGTCGAGAATTCGCATGACCACCGACTCCCCGTGGATGGTGGGCACGGTGGAGACCCGCAGATCCAGGGTGGGACCGTCGGAGGTGGCCAAAGCAATGCGGCCGTCGAGCGGCAGGCGTTTCTCCGCGATGCTGATGTTCGACATGATCTTGATGCGGCTGATGATGCTGGACTGCAGTCGCTTGGGTGGATCCCGCATCTCCTGCATGTTTCCGTCAATCCGGTACCGGAGGCGGAGTCTTTTTTCCAGCGGCTCAATGTGAATGTCGCTGGCCCGCAGCCGATGGGCTTCCAAGATCAAGCCGTAGACCATGCGAATGATCGGGGCATCGCCCTCCGCCGTTTCCTCGCTGCCTTCCGCGTTCGGGCCTTTGACCTCCAGTTCGCTGCCATCCATGTTGGCCATGAGCGTTTGGAGGGATTCGTCCGTCTTGCCGAAATATTTGGTGATGGCCTCGTCGATTTTGTTCAGCGGCACGACCACCGGCTCCAAGTCGGTCTTCAGCAGGTAACGCAGGGCGTCGAGCGTCTCGAAATCGAGGGGATCGGGAATGGCCACCCGCAGTCCGGAGGGTAGTTTACGGAGGGGCAGGGCATGATAACGGCGGCTGTCGGCCGGCTGGATGGAGGAAAGAACATCCTCCTCCACGTGCTCGATGGCCGCCTCGAACTCCATACCGCAGTCCTTGGCCACGATTTCCAGGACCTGTTCCATGGTCAGCAAGCCCCGCTTGGTGATGCTTTCCATGGTCGTCTGGCCCAGCGTGGCGGCATCCTGCTGGCAGGCCGCCATGTCTTCCGGGGAGACCGCCCCCGAATTTTGCAGAAGCTCAAGGACGTAGGCTTCGTTGGAGATCATGGCTAAGTCAAAGGATCGCCGAAGGTGGGGGGTAGGGCAACCGTCTAGGCGGAAAGTTTCGACCGGAGAATCTCATCCACCTGCGCGGGGTTGGCTTTCCCTTGGCTCTTCTTCATCACGAAGCCCTTGAGGGCGTTGATCGCGTTCATCTTGCCGGCCTTGTAATCCTCCACACTCCGCGGATTGGCCGCAATGGCCTCGTCGCAATAGGCGGAAAGGGCGGAGGTATCGGAGATCTGTTCCAGTCCGAGTTTTTTGACGATCTC
>RHAF01000051.1 GCA_010028775.1 Verrucomicrobiota bacterium
CCCTGCATTGTTCCAAAGAATGTCCAGCGAGGACTCATACGCAGTCACGCGATGGGCCAAATCCGCCACCTCTTTGCGGAGACTCAGGTCGGCCCGATAAATGCGAACCGCTGTGGCTCCCTTGGCCAGGCAGGCTGCCTGGGTCTCCTGGAGCCGTTCCTCATCACGGCCAATCAGAATCAATCCCGCGCCAAGGGCTGCCATGGCCTCCGCGCCGGCCCGTCCGATCCCCCGCGTCGCCCCGGTGATTAGAACAACCTTGCCTTTCATGGGGGGAAGCGGATCAATCATGGGTGTTTTTTAGCATGGAGACGCCGGATGTGGAGTCATGGAGAATCCCGCTCCTTCAAGCCCACCCTCGGCGACATCCTGGAACATGCCTCAGGCAGATTGAATTTATGCTTCGCGTGGAGCCATGGGGATTCGAACCCCAGACCTCCTCAATGCCATTGAGGCGCTCTACCAACTGAGCTATGACCCCTCGTTGCTAAGTGCCGAGCAGTCAAAAGCATAGAATCATCGGGGGTTTTGGGCAAGAACCTATCTCGCCATCCTGATCCGTCCCCCTCTTTACCGATTTAAATCCAACCATTCGACTAAAAGGTTGATGATGTTTGCCTTGCCCTTCTCCCTTTCCCGGTTGGAAAAACCCTCGGAAACCCAAGCCAATCCTATGAAGAACAGGAAGACCGCGGTTCCATCCAAAATCGACAAAGCCAAGACCAGCAGGACCCTCCACCAGTGCTCCGAAAAATAGAGTGTCCCATGAAACCCCAAACTGAAGAGGACGGTTCCGATAAAAACAATCACGGAACTAAACAACCCAAACCGGCAAATTCCGCGCGGCCAGTTCAAGACAGGATAGCTCCCACGGATCTGAAGTTAATGAGAATAATTCGCAGAATAAAACAAAAATAATCGGCTTTTCTCCCTTTGACTTGCGCAATCTCCTCACCCAGAGCATTCTGTGCCCATGAAGCGATCCATCCTACCCCTTCTCCTTAGCTCATGGGCCCTTATCTCCTGCCAACAAACCCCTCCCGGTTCCGACGCCGAGGACGAGCGTAATCCGTTTTTTCGCCAAGCCAGCAAGGACATTGCCGACCTGAACTACCCTGCTGCCATCAAGCAATTTGAAAAAGCCATTGCGGCTAACCCAAACGTGGTGAAAGCCTACTTACAAATCGGCCTTCTCTACGGCGACAAACTCGGCGATCCAGTCAGCGCGATCTATTTTTACCAAAAGTATCTGGAGGCCCGCCCCAACGCTGCTGAGAGGGAGGAAGTCATGGCGGCCATGGAGAAAGCAAAAATTGATTTCGCCCTTAGTCTGACCAACACGGGAATCCAGAATGCCGCGGAAATTGCCAAGATCAGTAAGGAAAATGTGGATCTAAAGCAGCAGATAACACAGCTGCAGGGCACTTTGGCAGCCAAGGAAGCTCAGGTTTCACAAGCCGGAGGTGCGGCCGCCCCCCCCAAGGCCACTCCCGTGAATGCCGTGGTTCCGGCTGCCCCCGCAACCGGTTCGGAACGAAAGAGCACAGCCAAACCTGCCAACCCCAAGAGCCAAGAGGCCCCCGCCAAGGCCGCCTCCACAGATCTGCCTTCGGTTCCTCCGGTCAACCCACCCGCCGCCCCTTCCGAGACTGCAGCCGCCTCTCAAGGTGGAAAGCAACACACCATCGCCAAGGGGGACACCCTTTGGAAGCTCGCCAAAACCTATTATCCAGCGTCCCTCGACCTCAATGAAGAAATTAAAAAAATCAAGGCCGCCAACCCCGGCATGGATGACCGCAACCTGAAGATTGGAACTGTGATCAACATCCCGTGAACCGAATCCGTTCCCAACCTTCCGACCAGCAGGATCTACCCCTTCCCTCCGGTGGACCCATGGAGGGCATCGGCGCCGAACTACAACAGCGTCAACAGGAACTCATCCATCTCCAGCGCCAACAACAGGAGCTGGAACAGAGGAAACGCCAACTGGAGGAGTTAAACACGCGCCGGATGGAGTTGATTGAGGGACAAAGGGAGATTCGGGACCGATTGTTGCGGGCGGTGGTCATACTGGAAAGGGCGGAATCACAAAGCCGCAAGGAAGTGGAACAGATGCATGAGGCCCGCCAAGTGTTCAGCGAGCAATTGTCGGAGATCAACGCCATCGACCCATCCGACTGGGCGGCCACCGATATCGAAGGCGAACTTTCCAAGGCCCTTGCCAAGGTCGATCAGGCCCAGGCCATCTACACCCAATCCCGTGCCAAACTCGATGCCTTGCGGGGGCGCGACCTAGAGCCCAACTCCTCCTCGGAGGAGACCTCCGTCTCCTCCGGTGCCGGTGGCGACGACACGTTTCAGGATCACTTGCTCCGTGGCCTCGCTTTCAATCTGCCCTTGATCGCAGCCATTCTCTTAGGTTTGGTTGCTTTCCGTCTCCTTAAATAAAATTCCATAACCACCCCCGGGGCAAGCGGGGGGACTTATTCCCTTTTTTTTGCCAGAACCTGGGCACAGATACTTGCCAGACACAGGGGTGTATCCTGATATGGATCATGGCATTCATCGGGTTCAGACGGGATCCCATTCAGGAGGAATTACGTCGACTGAATCGTGAGTCATCCCGCTTGGGTCAAACTGCACGCCGTCTGGTGGAAGAGACAGCCGTCGTTGATCCGGGTCGACATCGCCCGATCCAATCGGTCTCACCCGCATCCCAAGTCAAACATGAGCCGGTTTTGCTGGTAGAGAGCCGCTTGGCCCGCCGAAAAGTCATCCTTGCGGCGGTGATTGCGGCCCTTTTGGCATGGGCCCTTTTTCGGATCTTGGCCGGTGTGCCCTCCTAGACCCGGAACTTGTTTTTACGAACCTTACTTTTTCTTTTCGCCTTTCGCCGGTTTGGCCGTCTTGGCCTTTTCTTTGGCAGGCTCCTTCACCGTCTCGGGTTCCGGAGCAGGACGCTCCACCCACTCGAGGAGCGCCGTGGGCGCGGCGTCACCGTAGCGTGCACCCAATTTCAGGATGCGGGTGTACCCGCCGGCCCGGTTTTTGAATCTCGGAGCAATCTCGGAAAAGAGTTTATGCACGAGATCGCTCTCATGAAGGGCGGCCACCGCCAAACGACGATGGTGAAGGCTTCCCTTCTTGCCTAAGGTGACCAATTTCTCGGCCACCGGTCGGGCTGCTTTGGCCCTTGCCACGGTGGTTCGTACCCTTTCGTGCCGGATCAGGGATCCGACCAGATTGGCCAGCATGCTATCGCGATGCTGGGAGGTGCGGCCCAGTTTATATCTGTTGCGGCCGTGCTTCATGCCTGACCATTCGCCCCGGCCGATTCAACCGGTGGAACCACAGGGATGCTGGTCAATAACGAGGAGTCAAATTTCATCCCCAGGGAGAGACCGAGGGAAGTCAGCTTGTCTTTGATCTCGTTAAGCGATTTCTTGCCGAAGTTGCGGTACTTCAGCATTTCCGCCTCCGACTTCAGCGCCAATTGTCCCACCGTGGTGATGTTCGCGTTGTTCAGGCAGTTGGCTGCACGGACGGAAAGCTCGATCTCGTTCACGCTCATCGCCAGGAGCTTCTTCAGGGCGGTGTTCTCCACCGGCGCCTCGAATTTCACTTCCTCAAACTCGATCGGTTCCTTGTCAAAGTTGGCGAAGATGTCGAGATGGTGGCGGAGGATTCCGGCGGAATGCAACATGGCCTCATCCGGGGTCAGTCGACCGTCCGTCCAAAGCTCGATGACGAGCTTGTCATAGTCGGTGCGCTGGCCCACCCGTGTGTTCTTCACCTCATATTTCACCTTCTTAACCGGGGAGAACAGGGAGTCCACAGGAATCAAGCCGATGGGTGAATCTTCCCTTTTGTTTTCTTCCCACGTGGCGTAACCACGGCCAACACGCACTTCCAGTTCCGCTTCGAACTTGGCTTTTTTGTCGAGGGTGCAGATCACTTCCTTCGGGTTAAGAAGCTCGATCCCGCTATCCAGCTCGATGTCCGCCCCGGTGACCGGGCCCTCTTTATTGACCTTCAGGCTCAAAAGCCTGGGCTCACGGTTCGGGAGTTTGAATTTCAGCTTCTTCAGATTCAGGACGATCTCCGTCACATCTTCCACCACGTGATCGATGGTGCTGAACTCATGCTGGACCCCGGCAATCTTCACGCTGGTGATCGCCGCACCCTCAAGCGAACTAAGAAGCACACGTCGCAGGGAGTTCCCCAGGGTGTGACCGTATCCGGCCTCAAAGGGTTCCGCGATGAACTTGGCGTAGGTGTCGGTGGAGCCGTCTTCCTCTTTTTGCAGGCGGTTCGGCAGTTCGAATCTTCCGAGTCTCAGTGGCATGGTCTTTTCTCTCTTTCCGGCCGGGTTACCCCCTCCCCGCTACCTTGGGACGGGACCAACGGCCGATGCTGTGGTTTCAATGCCCCGCCGGTAGCAGGCGGGGAAAGGTTTACGACCTAGAGTACAACTCCACGACCAACTGCTCGTTGGCCACGGGATTGAGTTCTTCACGGGTCGGAATTCGTGTCAGGGTTCCCTTGAACTGCTCCTTGTTCAGGGTGAGCCAGTCCGGAACGGGACGGATCTGGGTGGTTTCCAGTCCTTTGGATCCAAGCTGGCGGGACTTGGGATGTTCACGCACTTCGATGACATCGCCGGTTCGGCAGGCGTAACTGGGAATTGTCACCTTCCGGCCGTTCACCGAGATATGTCCATGGGTCACCATTTGACGGGCTCCGCGGCGGGTGGCGGAAAACCCAAGACGGTCCACCAAGGTGTCCAAGCGGGTCTCGAGAAGTTGCAGCATTTTCTCGCCAGTCACCCCGCGACTTTGCACCGCTTTCTGGTAGTAACGCCTGAACTGCCTCTCCAAAAGTCCATAACCAAACTTCATTTTCTGCTTCTCCCCCAAAGCCACCGCGTAATCCGACTGCTTGCGACGACCCTTGGCCCCGTGCACCCCGGGAGGAAAATTTCTGCGCTCCAGGGCTTTGGAGGCTCCAAAGACGGGCTGGCCAAAACGGCGATTGATCTTGTCGCGGGGACCTGTGTAGCGGGCCATACGTTCCTTTCCTTAGACTCGGCGCGCCTTGCGCATCCGGCATCCATTGTGCGGCACGGGGGTCACGTCGCGAATGGTGCTGACCTCAAGGCCGATGGCCTGAAGGGCCCGGACGGCGGATTCCCGTCCTGTACCCGGACCTTTGACCCGAACTTCCACTTCCTTCAATCCGTGGGCCATGGCCTGCCGGCTGGCATCTTGGGCCACCACCTGGGCAACGTAGGCCGTTGACTTCTTGGATCCGCGAAAACCCATTTTCCCGGCGCTCGACCAGGCGATGACATTCCCCTTGAGATCGGTGATCGAAACGACCGTGTTGTTGAAAGTGGCCAAGATGTGGGCCACACCGTTTTGGATCTGCTTCGCGCCCTTGATTTTTGGAATCTTGATTTTGGCCGCGTCGTCCAAACCATCGAGGGTCAGGCTTTCCGGTGCCGGCATGGCCTCCGCTTTGGGAGCACCCTCCTTGCCGGATGGCCTGCCTCCTGCCTTGTCTTTTTTTGCCTTGGGAGCGGAGGGCTTGGCCTTGGCTCCGTCGGTTTTGGCTGGAGCGGGCTTTTTATCCTCGGGTTTTTTATCGGCTTCGCTCATGAAAATTCCTAAGTCTTGGCCGACTTGGCGTCCTTGCTACGGATGACCCCGACCGTCTTGCGCGGACCTTTCCGGGTCCGGGCATTGGTCTGAGTCCTTTGCCCGCGCACCGGCAAGCCCTTGCGATGACGGATTCCACGATAACAGTTGATCGACTGAAGGCGCTTGAGGTTCTGCTGGATATCACGGCGCAGGTCGCCCTCGATCAGAAAACGGTTCCTCTGGATCACCCCGATGATCCGGTTGATCTGTTGATCCGTGAGATCCTTGGCACGCAGATCCCCGGGAATTTCAGCCTCCTCGATCACCTGCCGGGCCCGGGTCGGGCCGATGCCGTACACATAGCGCAGGCTGAACTCAGCCTTTTTTTCACCCGGAATATCAACACCCAGAACACGCGGCATATGCAATTAGCCCTGTCTCTGCTTGAGACGGGGATTCTTCTTATTGATGATGTAGATACGACCGCGACGGCGGACGACCTGGCAGTCGCTGGTACGACGTTTGATGGAGGCGCGAACTCTCATAAGGGCAAACGAAAAGACTATCGAACTCCTGGCACAGTGGCAAGCGCTTTTGCATCTCTTTCCGAACCAAGGAAATCGGTGAGAATTTCCGGATCTCCCTCTGTAATCAGGATGACATGCTCAAAATGGGCGGAATCCCGCCCGTCTGCAGTCACCGCAGTCCAACCATCTTTCAAGATTCTCACCTCGCAGCTTCCCTCGTTCACCATGGGTTCGATCGCCAGGGTCATTCCAGGTCTGAGGATCGGACCGGTGTTGGCTTTGCCGAAATTGGGAATTTGGGGTTCCTCATGGAGTTTTCTGCCGACTCCGTGGCCCACGAATTCCCTCACCACTGAATATCCCGCCTCCTTCACCGTTCTTTCAACGGCATGACAGATGTCTCCCAGGCGTGCCCCTCCGCGGGCTGCACGAATGCCCGCCGCTAGGGCGTTTTGGCTTTTCTCCAACAACCTTTGGCGTGCAGAGGTGATGGCCCCTACCCCCACGGTAGTGGCCGTGTCTCCCACCCAACCATCCAGAACAATCCCCACATCCAACTTAACCACATCCCCATAGGCCAGTTTTCTGGAGCCACCAATACCATGGACCACCTCTTCGTTCACCGAGATGCAAAGCTGACCGGGAAATTTTCGGTATCCCAGGAAGGCACTCCGGGCCCCGTACCTGGAAATCAGCTCCCCAGCCAGACGGTCGATCTCACCCGTGGTTCTTCCTGGCTCCAAACGTTCCACCAATTCGAGAAGAATCTTCCTGGCCAAACGGCAACTGGAACGCATGCCCGCGATACCTGCCGCATCTTTGATGGGAATGATCGGCATGCCCGATCGGGCCTTATCGGAGAGAGACGAGAATTCCGCCCAAGGCAATGATCGCGATGATCACCAGCAGCCAGGCAATCTGGGATTCCGAGATGGCGTTGGAGGTCCCCCCCGCCCCGGCCAGGGTCCGACCTTTGATACGTCCCTTTTTCAGGAATCCGTCATAATGACGCTGAAGCAGATAAGTCTCCGCCTGCCGCATGGTGTCCAGCATCACGCCCACGATGATCAGCAATCCTGTCCCCCCGAAGAACTGGGCGGTGATACTTGGCACCCCCATCAGGTTCTGAACCAACATTGGCAACACCGCCAGAGCGGTCAGAAAGATGGCGCCGGCAAAGGTCAGGCGGGTCATGGAATAGTCGAGAAACTGGGCCGTGGTTTCCCCCGGCCTGACCCCGGGGATGAATCCCCCGTGGCGTTTCATGTCGTCGGCAATCTGGATGGGGTTGAAAACCATCGCCACCCAGAAGTAAGAGAAGAAAAAGATCATGCCGGCATAAAGAACATAGTGGAGCCAGCCGGTGGCCAGAGCGGCCGAAATGCGGTTCGCCGTCGGCGATCCGGGGAAAAGAAAACCGAGAATACTGGCCGGGAAGAGAAGGATCGCATTGGCAAAGATGATCGGCATGACACCCGCATAATTGACCTTGAGGGGGAGGAAGGAGGTTTGGCCGCCATAAACCCTGTTTCCGCGCACCTGCTTGGCGTACTGGACACTGACCTTACGTAGCGCCTGCGTCAGTGCGATGGTCGAGGCGATGACCGCAAAAAGAAAAGCCAAAAGGAGAAACAGGACGAAGGGGCTGATCGGTTCACGTCCGCTGCCCGCCGGGGGGACAAAAACCTGCCAACCGGCCACCAGGGCGGCAGGAAGGCGTGCCACGATGCCGATGGTGATGATCAGGGAGATCCCGTTGCCGATTCCCTTTTCCGTGACCTGCTCGCCAATCCACATCAGTAACATGGTGCCGGCAGTCAGGGTGATGACGGTGATGATGCGGAAGCCCAAACCCGGCTCCGGAACCAAAGGCCCCATTCTCTGGATCACCTGGTCGATGCCGCTGAAAATCGGGATCCGGGACGGGTTTTCAAAACTGACGGCCAGGAGGTACCCCTGCACCACACAAAGAATCAGGGTGCCCAAACGGGTGTATTGGGTGATCTTTTGGCGACCTCCCTCCTCCCGGACCATTTTTCCAAGCGATGGGATCACCCCGGTGGCCAACTGCATGACGATGCTTGCGCTGATATAGGGCATGATGGTCAGGGAAAAGATCGCGCAGTTCTCCAACGCACCGCCGCTGAAGAGATTAAAGAGACCGATGACACTTCCCCGGTCCTGTTGATCCACAACCTGACGAAAGAATTCACCCAGAACAAGCGGGTTGATCCCCGGACAAGGAATGGAGGCCCCCACTCGGACCACCACGATCAGGGCGAGGGTGAAAATGATCCTCTGCCGGAGCTCGGGAATCTTGAAACAGTTGATGAGGGCGTGAAGCATGGCCCGTCAGTCGCCCGGTGGCTTATTTTTTCAGGAGGGTGAGTTTCCCCCCTGCCGCCTCCAACGCCGTCTTGGCCGACGCGCTGGCAGCGTGCACCTCAAGGACAAGGTTTTTGGACTTCAACTTTCCTCCCCCTAGCAACTTCACCCCATGCCATTCGCCCTTCACCACACCCTTGGCCCGCAACGCGGACTCATCGACCTTGGATCCGTCGGTAAAGACCTCCAAGCTGTCCAGATTCACCGGGGCGTAACGGGTGGTGAAAACCGCATTATTGAAACCGCGCTTGGGGATGCGCCGGATAAGGGGCATCTGACCGCCCTCGAAGCCCAGGCGGATGCTGCCCCCCGAGCGGGCTTTCTGACCCTTGTGTCCCTTCCCTGAGGTTTTTCCGTGGCCGGAGCTTTCTCCGCATCCCACACGTTTCCTTCGATGCCTCGCACCGGGTCTTGGAGAAGTCTGTCTCATTCGCTCTTCTCCTTGGCCGCCTTGGCAGGACGCTCGGCGCGCTTTTTACCCCGGACCTCAAGGATCTGGGACCGGGTCCGCAATTTGGAAAGGGCATCCACCGTGGCCTTGACCACGTTGGCCGCATTGCTTGAGCCCATCGATTTGGCCAACACATCCTTTACTCCGGCAGCTTCGAGGACCGCGCGCACACCTCCGCCCGCGATCAGCCCCGTTCCAAGGGTGTGGTGAAGGGCGAATGGCATGGGGTGAAGTTGCTAGGGGGAGGAAAGTTGAAGTCCAAAAAC
>RHAF01000052.1 GCA_010028775.1 Verrucomicrobiota bacterium
TCGATTATGAGCCGGGTTTTACCAAATGGGGCAAGCAGTTGGAACTGGCGGAGGCAAAGGGCGCGCGCTGGGCGTTGCTGGTAAGCCGGGAAGCGGGGTCGGGGACAATTGGTTTCAAGGAGATTTCCAGCCGTCGACAAGCGGAGGCCCGATGGATCCGCGGCCAGGATGGTGCGATTTCCCTTGAGCCCGACCCGGGGGATTGGGCGAAGGTATTGGCTTGATGAAGCGCACCCACAGTTGCGGCGGTTTGCGGTTGGCCCAAGCTGGGCATGAGGTCCACCTGGCCGGATGGGTTTCGGGAAGAAGGGATCACGGGGGGGTGATTTTCATCGATCTCCGGGATCGTGAGGGGGTGACGCAGGTCGTGTTCAATCCCGCGCTGGCCCCGGAAGTATCCGCCCTGGCCCACGGTTTGCGTTCGGAATTCGTGGTGCAGGTCACGGGCAAGGTTTCTCCCCGGCCCGAGGGGACAAAAAACGCCACCTTGACCACAGGTGAAATTGAGGTTTTGGCTTCGGGAATGCAGGTTTTGAATCCCAGTGAAACTCCGCCATTTCCCCTTGATGAGGAAGGGGTCAACGAGGATCTCCGGCTGCGTTACCGATACCTGGATCTGCGCCGGCCTGCCATGGCGGAGGCCCTGAGGGCCCGGCACCGGGCGGCACTGGCGATCCGTCACTACATGGATCAGAAGGGGTTTTACGAGATTGAGACGCCGGTGCTCTTCAAGAGCACCCCCGAGGGGGCGAGGGAATATCTGGTGCCCTCACGGCTGAATCCCGGAAAGTTCTACGCTCTTCCCCAATCCCCGCAGCAGTTCAAGCAACTGCTTATGGTGGGAGGGACGGAAAAGTACTTCCAGATCGCCCGCTGTTTCCGGGACGAGGACCTTCGGGCTGACCGGCAACCTGAATTCACGCAGATCGACATCGAAATGTCCTTCATCGGGCGGGAGGACATTTACGCGTTGATCGAAGGATTGGTACAGCGGGTATGGAAAGAGGTGAAAGGGGTGGAGATCGCGCTGCCCTTTCCGCGGGTCACCTACCGGGAGGCCATGGAGACATACGGAACGGACAAGCCGGACCGTCGTTACGGACTGAAGTTGGCCGATTTGACCGAGGTTTTCCGCAATTCCTCCTTCAAGGTGTTCCAATCCGCCGTGGTGGCGGGCGGGGTGGTCAAGGCTTTTAACGCCAAGGGGTTGGCGGTGATCACCACGGGACAGATCGAGGATCTGACCAATCTCGCCAAATCACACGGGGCCAAGGGGCTCGCATGGATCAAGGTGGAGAACGGGGAGTGGAAATCCCCGATCGTGAAATTCTTCAGCGATGCGGAAAAAAAGGCACTGACGGATAAACTGGGGGTGGAGGAGGGGGACCTGATCCTTTTCGGCGCCGACCAGTGGGTGGCTGCCTGCGAGGTGCTGGGTCTGGTCCGGATCCGTTGTGCGGATTATCTGGAGAAACTGGGGAAGCTGAAGAAAGATCCCGCCCAACTGGATTTTCACTGGGTGGTCGATTTCCCGTTGTTGAGAAAAGATCCCGAACATCCCAACATGGTGGCGAGTCACCATCCCTTTACCGCCCCGGTGGAGGAGGATCTTCCGCTTTTGGAGAGCCAACCGGAAAAGGTCCGGGGTCAGCATTACGACTTGGTTTTGAACGGGGTGGAACTGGGAGGTGGAAGTATCCGAATCCACCAGGGCAAATTGCAGGACAAGATTTTCCGGGAGATCCTGAAACTTCCTGGCGACATCGTGCAGAGCCGGTTCGGTTACATGGTGGAGGCGCTGCAGTTTGGGGCGCCGCCCCACGGGGGAATTGCCCTTGGTTTTGACCGCCTGATGGCCCTTTTGCTCGGGCATGAAAGCATCCGGGATGTGATTGCCTTCCCCAAGAATGCCCGCGGCCAGGATGTGATGAGCGGATCCCCGGCGGAGGCCACGACCCGGCAATTGAAAGAGATTCACATCAAGAGCGAAACAATTCCAGGGGCCTGAAAACCAATCCCTTGCGGAATCGGGGTGTCCGGCTAATCTAATTTTTATGAGTGATGGAATGCCGAATTTAAAGATTATCGCCTACCTCAAGCCACACTGCGGTTGGAGCCGCGGGGTGCGGGCGGTGATGGCCAAATACAACCTGGATTTTGAGGATCGTGACATCTGGAACGACATCCACCAGAGAATGGAGATGATCCAGAAAAGCGGTCAGGAACTTTCGCCATGCGTGGAGATCAACGGCCACATGCTGGCGGACGTCAGCGGCGAGGAGGTGGAGGCCTGGATGTTGGCCCAGGGGTTAGTCCGCCCCAATCAGAACGCGGTGGGCGTCCCCACCGACCGTGGTTGCTCGGATGAGGAGCATGCCGCCCAACGGGGTGAGATCCCCGTGCATTTCAAGGGGTAAGGGGCCGATGAACGCCCCGCACGACGAAAGGCAGGCGAGGGCGGTGGAAAAAATCCTCTCGGGGGACGATGCGGACATGGCCGACCTGACGATCCGCGAGCTTCGTTCGCAAAAAGAAAATTATCTTCCGCTGATCGAGAATCTGGCGGGATCCCCTGATCCGAGGGTTCGCGCCCGGGCCCGAATGTTGCTTCGTTTCTGGGCAGAAACCAATTCATCCGCCGAGGAGTCCCTGTTCAGCGGCCTGCAATTAAGGACGTGGGAAGATTTGGAGCATCTCTGCTGGAGCTTGGCGAAAATCGAGGATCCTGAAATCGACCTGGATGAGGGGAAGACCTATCTGGACGAGCTAGGACGCCAGGTGGAGAAAAATCTCCCCCAGCGGAGCATCTCCCCCACCGACTCAATCTCCGCCCTGCGCCAAATTCTGGCCCGCCGGGAAGGCTTCCGGGGAAACCTCGACAACTATTTCGACCCTTCGAACAGCTACCTGCATCGGGTCCTGCAGACCCGAATGGGCATTCCCCTGACCTTGGCACTGGTTTACCTGTTTGCCGGTTTACGTGCGGGATTGGACATCTACGGGATGAACACCCCAGGTCATTATCTGGCAGGGATGGGGGGGGTGATCTTTGATCCGTTTCATGGCGCGGTGGTCATGTCAGCCGACGACCTATCCGCCAAGTTTGGAACCGAGCGGTCGGCTTGGGCCAATCCCATGCACATGCGGGCCACGCCCAGAGAAACGGCAGAGAGGATGTTGGTCAACCTGCTGAACAGCTACAGTCGGTTAGGGGACGAGGCGCGGCACTCCCGCACGGTCTCCTGCCTACAAATGATTGAAGAGAGCCTCGGCTAGAGCCCGCTTGATTCCTCGATTGGGCTCGGGCATTTTTTTGAAATGAAACATCAACTTTGCAAGGCTTTGAGCATCGCTCTTTTTACCGTTGGATGGATATGTGCGGAGGAACCGGCAGACATTCCCCTGGTCACCCCTCAGGAGGCATCCGCCCAAGAAGGGAAGCAGGTCAAGGTCAAGGGGGTGGTGGATGGGCAAAAAACGTCAGCCAAAGGAGTCACGTATTTGAACTTTGGTGGCCGGTTTCCCAATCACGCATTCAGTTGCGTCCTCCGCGCAAAGGATTTTCCCGATGGGGTTCCTGCATTTGAGGGGAAAGAGGTGGAAGTCACCGGTTTGATCAAGATGTACGAAGGCAAGCCCTCCATGGATGTTAAGTCCTTGAGCCAAATCCATGTTGTGTCCGGGGATTCCTCCGGGTCGGGCAAGCCCGCACCCGCTTCCCCGGCAGGTGAGACGGAACGCTGATCTTTTTTTACCACCCCCTTGGATTCCGGTTGCTTTAGGGTTGGACGATTCCGTATGTTCATCTGAATGCCCGCCGAGACTGAAATTGATCCGTTGCCTGTTGTGAATGAGGCCGACGATCTGGATCCCAAAACAAAGGAAAAACTATCCCAACTGGTGCCCGGTTCCTTCTGCCACCACCGCAGTTGGGGGGTGGGTAAGATAGTGGGCAAGGACGATGCCCTCCGTAGCCTAACCATCGATTTCCGTAGCAAGAAGGGGCATCCGATGGAGTTCGGATACGCCGCCCAGTCTCTGAAAAGCCTGGGCCATGACCATCTCGAGGCTCGGATCCTGACGGATCCCGATTCGGTGAGAGAGATGGCGGCCAAGCAACCCGGCGAGGTGATGAAGAATGCCGTACAAAGCCTGGGCCGTGAGGCCACGACCACCCGGTTGGAGGAGGCCTTTGTCCCCCACCTCTACAAGGCGGAGGAGTGGAAAAAGTTCTGGGAAGCCGCCAAGCGGGCGATGAAGAAAGACCCACGGTTTGTTCTTCCGACCAAACGGGTGGATCCCGTGCAGTACCTGGAGAGTGCCCCCGAGGCCAAGGGGGTTGGTCTGGAGGAGTTGCGGGAGGCGGTGGGATCCAAACGGGTGATCGAAGCCCTGGAGAAATTGCAGAAATCGTCCTCCGCATCGGAGCTCAAGGGCTTGGCGGACGAGGCTTTCAAGCTGATTGAGGTGGCCGCACAGAAGGTTCCCAAGAGCCAAGTGAGCCAAGTCGCGGAGTTGGCACTGGCGAGGGCGGAGTTTGCCGCCGCCGCTGGCCTGCCTGCGGAGCCGGGGGCGGTGATTCGCGGTCTTCTCCCCACCGATCCCGCCCGTCTGGCCCAGGTGGTGGAGGCGCTTCCTGCCGGAAAACAGCCCCGTTTCGTCGATCTGATGTCCGAGCAAATGGGGGAACGGTGGACCGAATTGCACCTCTCCCTTCTGCCCAAGGCCGCGGGCCGCCTGATGGATGCAATCACCCAGCGGTTCAAAAAAGCCACCCGGCTCGCTGAACTGGAGGGCGCCTTGGATCGACTTTTGCGTGAGCGTTTGACACATCCCGATCTGATCGTCTGGCTTTGCCGTAACCGGGGAGGAGAGCTGGCCAAACTGGCGGGGCCGTCCCTCTTTCTCACGGCCCTGGCTGTTTTGGAGAAAGAGCAGCTTTCGGACTCAAGCCGCGGATCCCGTCTGAGGGACCTGTTGCTGGAGGACAAGGAACTGATCCGCGATCTTCTGGCCCCGTCCTCGCCTGAAGAGGTCCGGGACGTGACCCGGGCCTCGCTCTCCTCCACGGCTTTCGAGGAGTTGGACAAGCGCTCGCTGATCGGAGCCCTGGTGAAACTTTATCCCGAAGTCAGCAGCATGGTGGCGGGGGAAAATAAGACCACGGCAGTGGAATCCCCCATTGTCAGCTGGGAAAGCCTGGAGAAGAGAAAGCAGGAACTTGAGGAGATCGTGAGCAAAAAGATCCCCGCCAACAGCAAGGAGATCGCGGTGGCCCGCTCCTACGGAGATTTGAAGGAAAATCACGAATTCAAGGCGGCCAAGGAGATGCAGGCTGTGTTGATGCGTCGCAAAGCAGAACTGGAGGCGATGATTGTCGCGGCCCAGGGGACCGACTTCAGCGGAGTCAAAGGCGATGAGGTGGCCATCGGAACGGTGGTGGAGTACGAGCACCTGGAAGGCGGCACGAAAAAGACGATCACCATTCTTGGGGCATGGGACAGCAATCCTGAACAGGGAATCCTTTCCTATCAGACCGCAGTGGCCCAGGCCCTGGTCCGGAAAAAGTCAGGCGAGCATGCCGAGCTGCCCAGCGAAAGCGGGCCCAAGACCAAAGTCATCATCCGTTCGATCCGAGCCTATCGTTCCTGACGGCGGGCAACCCGGAAACCATGAAAACCAAGATCCAATCGGTCACCGCTCGTGAGGTGATCGATTCGCGCGGGAACCCCACGCTTGAAGCCGATGTGATCCTGGAGGGCGGGGCTTTTGGTTCCGCCATGGTCCCCAGTGGGGCCAGTACGGGAATCCACGAGGCGCTCGAACTGCGTGATGGGGATGCCAGACGGTACGGGGGAAAAGGGGTTCTCAAGGCGGTGTCCAACGTGAAGGAAAAGATCGCCCCGCTGCTCAAAGGTAAGGATGCCGCCGACACCAAGGGAATCGACCGCGCCATGCTGGAACTGGACGGAACCCCAAACAAAAAGTCGCTCGGGGCGAACGCCGTGCTGGGGGTTTCCCTGGCCGCCGCCCGGGCCGCCGCCGCCGCCCATGGGCAACCCCTCTACCGCTGGCTGGGAGGCGACAAGGCCCACGTCTTACCGGTGCCCATGGCCAACATCATCAACGGGGGTGCCCATTCGGATGCCCCGATCGATTTCCAGGAATTCATGATTGTCCCGCGAGGCCTTCCCACCTTCCGCGAGGCGTTGCGTTGCGGAGCGGAGATTTTTGCCGCGCTGAAAAAAATCCTGCATGACCGGAAGCTTGGCACGGCAGTTGGGGACGAGGGCGGATTTGCCCCGAGACTGGAATCCACCGAGGCGGCCCTGGGGGTGATCGCCGAGGCGGTCGAAAAAGCCGGTTACTCGCTGGGAAAGCAGGTGTTCTTTGCCCTGGACGTGGCGAGCAGTGAATTTTTTGACAGCCAGACCCAAGAGTACGTCTTTAAAAAATCGGACCGTCGGAAGCTGAAAGCAGCGGAACTGGTGGAATTTTATGCGGATCTGCAAAAGAAATATCCGATCATCTCCATCGAGGACGGAACGGCGGAGGAGGACTGGAGCGGATGGAAAATCCTGACCGAGAAACTCGGCGGCAAAACCCAGCTGGTCGGTGACGATCTCTTTGTGACCAATGTGGAGTTCCTCAAGAAGGGGATCCGTGAAAAGGTGGCCAACTCCATCCTGGTGAAGGTCAACCAAATCGGCAGCTTGAGCGAGACCCTGGATGCGATTGAACTGGCCCGTTCGGCCAAGTATACCGCGGTCATCAGCCATCGTAGCGGGGAGACCGAGGACTCGACTATCGCCGATTTGGCGGTGGCCACGAATGCAGGCCAGATCAAAACGGGGTCATTCTCCCGATCCGACCGGTTGGCGAAGTATAACCGGCTACTGCGGATCGAGGAAGAGCTTGGATCGAAGGCGGTTTATGGCGGGCAACTCGAGACTGTTTGATCCCCGTGGTCTGGGTCAACCTTCCGCCAAGGGGCACTTCTGGCGGATCCTGCAGCCATGGGTCTACGCGCTGGTCGGACTGCTCGCTGTCTCCGTGGTACTGGCGCTTTTTTATCCCACATGGAAAAAGGGACAACGCATGAAAGCGCAGACGGAGAGCGTGCAGACGGACATTAATCTGAAGAAGCAGGAGCTGTCTGACCTTCAGGAGGAGACTGGGCGACTGAAGGACGATCCCTTCACGGTGGAGAGGATGTCTCGTGACACGCTCAACGTGGCCCGACCCGGCGAGGTCATCTTCAAGTTTCAACCCTATCGCACCAATGCTCTATTCCCGCAGGAGGGGAAGCTACCCACCGTCCCTCTGGAGGCGAAAAAGAAGCCATGAGCACGGCCCTGCGTGTGGCGGTTACCGGGGCAGCCGGTCAGATTGGTTACAGTCTGGTGTTCCGGATTGCCACGGGTGGCCTTTTTGGCCCGGAGCAGAAAGTTCGCCTTCAACTGTTGGAGGTTCCGCAGGCGGAGAATACATTGCAAGGGGTGGTGATGGAGCTGAGGGACGGGGCCTGTCCTTTGCTGGAGGACATTGTGGCCACCAGCGATCCCAAACGCGCCTTTGAAGGTGCGGATTGGACCCTATGTGTGGGAAGCATCCCGAGAAAACCGGGAATGGAGCGTTCCGACCTTCTCGGGTTGAACGGGAAGATCTTCGTGCAACAGGGCCAGGCGTTGGCTGAAGTGGCTTCAAAGGACGCACGGGTTTTGGTGGTGGGAAATCCCTGTAACACAAATGCATGGATCGCCATGCAGTCGGGCAAAGCGCTGGCGCCGGATCGTTGGTTTGCCATGACGCGTCTGGACGAAAACCGGGCCAAGGCCCGCTTGGCCGAAAAAGCAGGGGTGGCCGTCGACCAGGTCGACCGTTTGGCGATCTGGGGAAACCATTCCCCGACGATGTATCCCGATTTCACCCATGCCCGCATCGGGGGCAAACCGGTGCCGGAGGTGATTCAGGACCGCTCGTGGCTGGAGGGGGCTTTCATCCAGTCGGTTCAGCAAAGGGGGGCGGAGGTTCTCAAGGCCCGTGGATTGTCCAGCGCGGCCAGTGCGGCCAACGCCGCCATCGACACAGTGCGCACCCTGCATCACGGAACGGCATCCGGGGATTGGACCAGCGTGGCGGTATGCTCCGACGGAAGCTACGGGGTGCCCAAAGGCCTGATGTGCTCCTTCCCGATCAAGGCCTTGGGTAGGGGGAGGTGGGAGATTATACAGGGGTTGAAATTGGATGTCTTCGGGCAAAAAAAGCTCGATTTGACGGTGGCGGAGTTGGAAGAAGAGAAAACGACCGCGGCGCAGGCGGTTGGCTTGAAAAACTCCTGACACGACGGCTGTGAGTGGGCCGGAAAGGGCGGCCGACCCCGTGTCTTTCCCGATCGCACAAACATGATAAGATCCTGATGGTTTTTGGGTAAGTCGTTTCAAAGAAGGGAGCTGAAGGATCTCCTCGGCACGCTGGGCGGTAGCCGCTGGGTAGCCGGGTGGGATGCGGAGGGGGTGTGCCCAGGGGCGGGTCTTAGTCCATCGGCCACGGCGTTTTTGGTAACCCATCTGGTTCGGGAATCCAAAAAGGATGGTTGGCTGGTGGTGGCCCGTGGCCCCAAGGAGCAGGAGGAGTTGGCGGCGGAGATGGAGGCGTGGGGGGCGGAGCCGCTGGTGATTCCCGAAGCCTATCGGGGAGATGAAAAGGTGAAACCTGATCCTGACCTGCAGGCCGAATGGATCGGTTCCCTAGCGCGTTGTCTGGAGAAGCCACGGCCCAGGCTGGTGGTGGTGACCGAACAGGTTCTGAGGGAGAGGCAACCCGACCCCGCCGATGTCCTCCGAGGCCTGCGGAGCATCCGTCTCGGGGATTCGGTGGACCCGCTACGGTGGGTGGAGGAGTTGGTGGCAGCCGGGTACCATGGGGTATCCACCGTGGGGGAACGTGGCGAGGTGGCGCGTCGAGGAGGAATTGTGGATGTTTTTTCCCTGCATGCAAATGTACCCGTGCGGATGGAGTGGGGCGGGGACCGCATTGAATCGATCCGGAACTTTGACCT
>RHAF01000053.1 GCA_010028775.1 Verrucomicrobiota bacterium
CCGATATCACCCTGACCCAGGCCCTGATGAAATCTGGCGTGACTTCCGTTGCCTACGAAATGGTGACCCAAGGCCGCCGTCTTCCGCTCCTTGAGCCCATGTCGGAAATCGCCGGCCGCATGTCGGTTATTGTCGGAGCCTATTTTCTCGCCAAACACCGCGGCGGCAGCGGGGTTTTGCTGGGCGGGGTTCCCGGCGTCCTTCCCGGTCGGGTGGTGGTCATTGGGGGAGGAACCTCGGGGATCAACGCCGCCCGCATGGCCACCGGGCTTGGTGCCGATGTCACCATCCTCGAGGTCGACCTTGAACGGATGCGTTTCCTGGATATCACCATGCACACTGCTCACACCCTTTTTTCGAATCAGGCCCACCTCGACGAACTACTCCCCCACGTCGACCTCCTCATCGGGGCGGTTCTAGTCCCCGGGGCCAAGGCCCCCAAGCTGGTCACCCGGGCCATGCTACGCCGCATGCGCCCCGGCAGTGTTCTGGTCGACATCGCCATCGATCAGGGCGGATGTGCCGAGTCCTCCCGTCCAACCACCCACGACGATCCCGTTTATGTGGAGGAAGGCGTGCTCCACTATTGTGTGGCCAACATGCCCGGAGCATATGCCCGCACCGCCACCCAAGCCCTCACCAACGTCACTTACCCGTATATCGAATTGATTGCCGATCAAGGATTGGCCGGCGCCTGCGGTCGCCAACCCGGTTTGCTCACCGGAGTCAGCACCCAAAACGGCCAACTGACCTGCCCCGTGGTCGGTGGCGCCCACAAACTCCCCCATCAGGCTCCCGCCTTCGTTTGAGCCACACCCTCAAACTCATCGCCTCCGACCTTGCCCCAGGGGATCGGCGCTCGGCCGAGGCCGACCTGGGGGGAATCACCTTTCACCTGATCGAATCGGCCCAGGACCCCCTTTTCCAAGTCGGATTCATGAAATTGACGGACCTTTTCGGCCCACGCGGTGAGATGGAAACACGACCGGTGATCGAACACCGTTTCAGCTGGAACATCAGGCAACCGCAACCGGGCAAACCCCTCTTTCATTACGCCATGATTCTCGCCCTGGATCCCGGGAATCAGGTCGCCGCCGTGCGCGATTACACCGCCATTGTCCATGCGCCTCCCGAGCGGGCCGCCTGCACCGTCCATCTCTCCCACCTCTGGATCGATCCCGCCTACCGCCGATCCGGGCTGGCCGGATGGATGCGCGCCTTTCCCGTGGAAACCGCACGCACCCTGCTCGCCCGCGCCCGCCATGCACTCCACGCACCCATCACCCTCGCCGGCGAGATGGAATTCCCAGACGGGCTCGACGAAGCCCGCAACATCCGCCTCCTCGCCTACGAAAAAGCCGGCTATCTCAAGGTGGATCCCAAATTGATCCCCTACCTTCAGCCCGATTTTCGCGAGCCGGCCGACATCGACGCCTCAGACGGTCCCCGGCCCATTCCCATGACCCCGATCATCCGCCGCGTCGGGCGCGAATCGGAAAATTCCGCCCCCGCCTCGGAAATCCGCACCCTCATCCGGGACCTTTACGCCATGTACTCCGACACCTTCCGTCCCTCCGACATGGCTCCCCTCTGGGATCGCTGGCGCTCCTATCCCGACGGCAACACCCCGGTGCCCCTCATCCCACCCACCCGCGCATGATCGAGGCGTTCCATCATCCTGAATCCGCCGCACCGATCGGGGAACACACCATGCCGATGGAAAAATTCCAGCTTGTGGCAGACGGTGCAGCCCGCCTGCCCGGCATTCGTGTTCTTTCACCCGACCCCGTCACCCGCGAAGACATTCTTCGGGTCCACACCGAGGCCTATGTCCGTGCGGTGGAAACCGGAACGCCGCGGGAGTTGGCCGAGTCCCAGAAGTTCCCCTGGACCCCGCGTCTATATCCCTCCGTCCGTTACACCAACGGCGCGGTGTTGGCCGCGGCCCGCTCCGCTCTGGTCCACGGTATCTCCGCCGCTATCGCCAGCGGTTTCCACCACGCCTGCGCGGACCACGGGGAGGGATTCTGCACCTTCAACGGTTTGGTCATCGCCCTTGAACTCCTTCACCGCTCCGGCGCACTGAAAAACGCCGCCGTGCTGGATCTCGACCTGCATTACGGCAATGGCACGGCCACCCTCCTGCGCGGCCGGCCATGGGCGCGGGCCCTTTCCATCTACGGCAACGATTACTGGGACAATGTTTGCTACCGCGATGTCTCCACCCGCCACCATCAGGACGGGTCCAACCACCGCTCAATCGAACTCCCCGCCCAAACCGACGGGCCACAGCTCTTGGAAATTCTCCAGCAAAACCTTTCCCTTCTTCTTCACCCTACACCTCCCGATCTCCTTCTTTATCAGGCCGGCGCCGACCCCCTGCGCGACGACCCTTACTCCCCGCTCAACCTCGGGCCCGCCGACCTCGAGGCACGCGACCGCCTGGTCTTTGAATTCGCCCGCCGGCACGGCATTCCCGTGGCCTGGACCTTGGCCGGGGGTTACACTCGGCCTGTGGAAAAAGTCGTTCACGTCCACCTCGGCACCTTCCGGGCCGCACTCTCCGTCCATGGGACCTGACCCCGCAACTTGGATCAACGCAAATCCGGGGGATCTTTCCGACCAGCTGCCGGAAATCCACGCCACCCCGGCCGAGCCCGTCTTGGCCGCCACCCATGCCGCCGCAGCGGGTTGGGCCGGAATTCCCATCGGGGAACGGATCGAAATTCTCCGCTCAGCTCAGAAAGTTCTCCATGCCCACCAGGAGGAGCTGGCACGGGGAATCTGCCGTGAAATCGGAAAGCCCATCACCGAGGCACGCGGAGAATCCGGCGCCCTGGTGGCGAAGGTCGATTTCGCCGTGGGTGATGCGGAGCGATTCCTTGCGGAGGAGATCCCCAACGACACTCCACAGCCCAGCCGCATCCGGCGCCGGCCCCGGGGTCCCGCCCTGATCGTGGGCCCTTTTAATTTCCCCCTCCATCTGAGCCATGGCCCCGCCACCGCCCACCTTTTGGCCGGGAACCCCGTCGTCCTCAAACCTTCCCCCCTCGCCGCCAACGTCTGCGCCCGTTATGCCGAGCTGGTTGCCCCGCTCTTTCCCCCCGGCGTTTTTCAAGTGGCCCAGGGAGGCGCCCAACTTGCCCGCACGCTCGCCATGGATCCCCGCATCCGCTCCGTCGTTTTCACCGGCTCGGTTCCCGCCGGCCGAAGCCTTCTTTCCGAACTCGCCTCGATCGATCCTTCCAAGGACGTGGCTCTGGAGCTAGGGGGGAAAAACGCGGCACTCATCCTGCGGGATGCCGACCTCGCGCGTTCCGCCGCTGCCGTGGCGGAGGCCGCCTGCCTCACCGCCGGGCAAAGATGCAACGCCACCGCCCGGGTTCTGGTTGATGCATCCGTTCTTCCGGCCTTTCTCCAGAATCTCGCGCCAGCCTTTCGCCCCTACCAACCCGGCTGGCCGGCGGATGAAACCACCAAGCTGGGCCCCCTGACCACCTCCGCCTCGGTGGAGCGTTACCAGACCGCCATGCAGGAAACCAAGGGGATGACCTTTTTTCTGGCCGGCAAAGTTCATCCGAAGATCGGCGATCGCCGGGGCCACTATGTCGATCCGTGTGTTCGCCAATGGAAGGATGCCGCGTCCTACCTCGACCACCCTTCCTCCCGTCAGGAGTTTTTCGCCCCGGTGGTGGAAATCGTTCCGGTCGACGGCCCGGAGACCATGATCGCCACCCACAACGCCGTGCCCTTCGGCCTCAGCGCCTCGGTTTTCACCACCTCCCGGAAAACTTTCGATCATCTGGCCAACCATCTGCGCGCCTCGAATATCTACGCCAACCTTCCCACCACCTTTTCCCCCTCCGCCCTGCCTTTCGGCGGTTGGGGGGAGTCGGGAAACCATCATCCCGGCGGACGCGGCTTCATCCGTTTCGCGGCCGACGAACAGGTCATCCAGGAAGCCCGCGATACCCTGAATTGACTGTCTCTTTCGAGACCGTCCGGCGACCGGCAGGGCAGTCCCCATCTTTCTTGCGCCCCACACCATCTTGATCTGAAGTGTTATCCAATGTCTGACGCCCATCCCTTGGGTCGAAAAACTCTCTTCCACCTGCCCGGCGGCAACGCCCTGATGAGATGGTTTTGCGGTTCCTGGACCTCCGCCGTATTCGCCTTCCTCTATCTACCCATTGTTCTCCTCGTTCTATTCTCCTTCAATCAGTCGAAAAGCGGGTTTCATTGGGAGGGCTTCACCCTCCAGTGGTATGAGGCACTTTTTCGCAACCAGATCCTTCTCCGCGCCTTCACCAACAGCCTCCTCATCGGCACGGTTTCCACCCTGCTGGCCACTGCACTCGGCACCCTGGGGGCCTGGATGCTTTACCGCTACCGCTTCCCCATCCACCGGACGATGGAAGCCCTGATCTTCGTCCCCATGATCATGCCCGAAATCCTCATGGGGGTCAGTCTGCTGGTGCTCTTCGTCAACCTCTCCCTTCCGTTGAGCTATCTCACGGTGATCATCGCCCACGTAACCTTCACCTTTCCCTTCGTCCTTGTCGGCATGCAGGCCCGGCTTCAGGGCATGGATCCCTCGCTGGAAGAGGCCGCCATGGATCTGGGAGCCACTCCCCGACAGGCTTTTTTTAAAGTCATTCTTCCTTACCTCACCCCCGCCATCGCCTCGGGAGCCCTGCTGGCCTTTTCTCTTTCGCTCGATGACTACATTGTCACGGTCTTCGTCACCGGGGCGGAATCCCAGACCCTACCCTTGAAGGTCTACGGGATGGTCCGGGTGGGCCTGAATCCACAGCTGAATGCCTTGTCTGCGCTGGGGATCGTCCTCACCATGATTCTTGTCTATGCCAGTGAAAAGTTGAAACAATCCCATCCAGGAGAATAAACACATGAAAATCATCCGCTCGCTCACCCTCGCCCTGTTGCCCTTGATTCTGGCCGCCTGCGGCCCCAAGGCACCCTCCTTCGCCGGCGGGCCCACCACACCCACTTCCAACGAGGAGAAAAAGCTGAACCTTTACTGCTGGTCGGAGTACATCCCCCAATCGGTGATCGATGATTTTTCCAAGGAGACCGGCATCAAGGTCTCGGTGGAAAACTTCTCCTCCAACGAGGAGATGGTCACCAAACTGCTGGCCGGCGGCGGCAAGTACGACCTCATCCAGCCCAGCGAGTACACCGTCGAGGCGCTCATCCGGGAAAACCAACTACTGCCCATCAATCCGGCCATCCTCAGCAACCTGGCCAACATCTCCTCCGAATTCCGCAGCATGCCCTACGACGTGGGCAACAAGTTCTCCGTCCCCTACATGGCGGGCTTCGTCGGCATCTGCATCAACACCCAAAAGGTGAAAAACCCGGTCCGCGGATTTTCCGATGTCTTCACCCCTGAACACAAGGGCCGGATTGTCGTCCTCGACGATGCCCGCGAAATCACCAGCTGGGCCTTTGCCGCGGAAAAATTGGGCATCAACGATGTGACCCCCGAAAATCTGGAAAAGGTGAAGCCTCTCCTCAAAAAATGGCTCCCCTTGGTCAAGGTCTATGACTCCGACAGCCCCAAAACCTCCCTGAAAAACGGGGACGTCGATCTCGGCGTGGTCTGGAGCGGCGAAGCCGCCCTTCTCTATCGGGATGACAAGAAATTCGCTTTCGTCCTGCCGGCCGAGGGGTCCCACCTTTTCGTCGACAACCTGGCGATTCCCCGTTCCGCCGTCCACCCACAAAACGCCCACCTGTTCATCAACTATATCCTCAGGCCGGAAGTCAGCCGGAAAATCTCCGAGGCCTTCCCCTACTACAACCCCAACAGCGCGGCCCGGGCCCTTCTTTCCTCGGAGGAAATCTCCAACCCCGCCAGCTATCCGCCGGCTCAGGAGATTACCCGCATGCAGACCTTCCGCGATCTGGGCAAACAGGCGGCGGCCATCGACGAACTCGTGACCCAGGTCAAGGCGGGCGGAAAATAGTCCTCCCTTGGCTGCGGACGCCGATTCGCTCCGGACGGGTCTTCCTCCTTCGGGTCATCAGGCCAGTTGGAGGTCGTGGCTCCTGCTCGCCCCCCTGCTCCTCTGGCTGGGCATGTTTGTCCTCCTGCCCACCGCCCTGTTGGTCGCCACCAGTTTCAGCCGGCGCGACGACATGGGACGGGTGATCTACTCCTTCACCCTCGACAACTACCAACGCTGTTTTGATCCCACCTGGTTGTCCATTTTCGGGTCCTCCATCCTTTACGCCTTGCTCGCAACCCTGATTTGCGTTGTGGTCGGATATCCCGCCGCCTACACCATCGGCCGGGCCAGCCCGCGAAACCGCCGCCTTCTCCTCACGCTGGTGATGATTCCCTTCTGGACCAGCTTCCTGATCCGCACTTACGCATGGATCTCGATCCTCAGCGAGGAAGGGCTGGCCAACGGCTTTCTCCTTTCCGCCCACATCGTCCCCGCCCCGATTGGCATGATGTACACCCCCTTCGCGATTGTTCTCGGGCTCGTGTACAACTATCTCCCGTTCATGATCCTCCCCATCTACACCAGCGTGGAGAAACTCGACAACTCCCTCATCGAGGCAGCCTACGACCTCGGCGCCGGACCTCTCCGCGCCTTTTCCAGCGTGATCATTCCGCTCACCCGGCCCGGCATCGCCGCAGGGGCGCTGCTGGTTTTCGTTCCCGCGATCGCCATGTATGCCATCACCACCCTCATGGGCGGCGGTTCCAACCCCACCATCGGGGAAGTGATCCAAAACCAGTTCACCCGCGCCCGCAACCAGCCGTTTGGCGCCGCCCTCGGCGTTCTCCTCATGCTCCTCTTTCTCGTGTCCTTCATCCTCATGGGCCGGAAAAAAAACACCGCGCACGCAACCTAGTTTGCTTTTTTTCAGAATCCTCACCCAAATCCTCAGCGAATCACTTCGCCCAACTGTTCCCTCGGTAATTTTTATCTCTCGCTGAGTCATCAACTTAGGCCTTTCCCATCGGGCAATGCAGGCGCCCGACTTGCTGTTTCTCTGACCCATTACTACCTTGGGTATTGGGAGACCCCTAGGCGCTAGCTCAGGGTTCCACCCAAAAGATTTAAGAAACTTGTAATCAGGAGGTTGCGACCATGAAAAGCGCCCTGGTGCTGGGGACGGGAGGTGTCGGTTCGGTCATCGGTCAACGCCTCCATACCTACGACTGTTTTGACGAGGTCTACCTTGGCGACACCGATACACAGTTCGCCGAGGCCCTCGCCGCCAAGACCGACAACAGCCGCTTCAAGATCGTCAAACTCGACGCGACCGATCCCGTCTCCCTCGCCGCTTTCCTTAAGGAAAAGAAAATCTTCGTCACAGTCAACGCCTGCCCCAGCCAGGTCAACGACTCGGTCCTCACTGCCTGCGCCGAAGCCGGATCCCATTACCTCGACATGGCCTCCGACTGCTATGTCCCGCCCGGGGTAAAAAAGTACGGCAAGAGCTCGTTCGAGGCGGAAATTGAAAAGTTCGGCGCAACGTTTGAGAAAAAGGACATCGCCGCCATCCTCTCCATGGGGATGGATCCTGGAGCGGTGAATATTTTCGCCCGGTGGGCCGTCGACCGGCTCGACATCGCCACATCCATCCGCGTGCTCGACGCCGACAACGCCGAAATCCGCGGCTACCGCTTCGCCGTGCTCTTCAGCCCGGAAACCCTCTTTGAGGAGCTCGGTGCCATCCCCTACTACGTGAAGGATGGGCGCGTGGTCTCCGGCAAACCCCTGGAGACGGAGGTGGAGGTCATCCGCTTCCCCGATCCCATCGGTCTGATGACGACCTACGCCGTCGCCCACGAGGAGGGCGTCAGCCTTGGCATCTACCCGCCCTTCGTGGCCAAGGGGGTCAACTACTCCGTCTTCAAATACACCCTCTCCGAAAAAGTGGTGAACATCGCCAAATCCCTGGCCCTTTTGGACCTGGATAACTGGAGGAAAATGAAGGTGGACGGCGCCGAGGTCATTCCCGTCCGTGTCGCCACCGCCCGCCTGCCCAAACCCGCGCAACTGGGCTCCACCGTCGAGGGCTACTCCTGCGTCGGCACGGAGGTGCGCGGCATGAAGGACGGCGTCCGGACGGAATATTTCGTCTACACCATGGACGATCACCGCGAGACCTATCTCCGCTATGGCTACAGCCTGACCGTCGTCCAGACCGGCCTGCCCCCGGCCCTGATCTGCCGGCTTTTGGCCGAGGGCCGGATCAAGGAACGCGGTGTGATGATGCCCGAAGCCCTCGATCCGGAGATCATCATGAAGGAACTCCCCGACGAGGGGATTCCCATCTACGTCGAGCAGCGCCGCGTGGAACCACCCTCCCGGTTCCCCGTGCCAAAAAATAAAAAATAACGTTCGATCTCGTGCGGTATCAGGCGAGAAAACCGCGAAAACATCAGCTTGCATCGTCGGTAGGGCAGCCTCGATGAGGCTGCCGCGGCAGGTTTATCGAAACTGCCCTGCCAAACGCCTCCCTTTTGTTCGTTCATGACGTCCTAATCTTAATCTTCATCTTCACCTCAAAACCTCTACTTTAGATGAATGTCCGTTGATGCGCTGCTTTCCGGCCTGACCCACGTCCATACCCGCGAGGAGTTCGCCAAAAAACTGGCCTCCGGCCGCCCCCTCCGCGTCAAACTCGGCTTCGATCCCTCCGCCCCCGATCTCCATCTCGGCCACGCCCTCGTCCTCGCCAAGGTCCGCCAGTTCCAGGACGCCGGCCATCTGGCCGTCATCATCGTGGGCGACTACACCGCCCGGGTCGGCGATCCCACCGGCCGTTCGAAGACCCGCCCGGCCCTGGAACCCGAGGTCATCGAAAAGAACGCCAAGACTTACACGGACCAAGTCTT
>RHAF01000054.1 GCA_010028775.1 Verrucomicrobiota bacterium
TTTTTTCCAACAAAGCCAAAAGGAGCTCGTGTTTCTGGTCGGCGGCCACGGGATAGAGGGCGTGGGTCACGGTCTCGGCGGCGGAACGGCGGAGGCCGATTTCAATGGTCACGGGCTCTTTCAGGACCCAGCTGGTGAGTCGTTCAATTTCCGGGGGAATGGTGGCGGAGAAAAAGAGCGTTTGGCGCTTGGAGGGGCAGAGGGCGACGATGCGTTTGACGTCGGGCAGGAAGCCCATGTCGAGCATGCGGTCGACCTCATCCAGCACCAGATGCGTCAGGTGGGCCAGGTGAAGGTCTCCTTGTTCCACGAGATCAAGCAGACGGCCCGGGGTGGCGACGAGGACATCGATTCCGCGTTTGATTTGCTCCCGCTGGTTGCCGTAGCCCACCCCGCCGTAGATCAGGCCGATGCGCAGGCCGGAGTGTTTGGCGAATTTTTCCAGTGCCCCGGCTACCTGGTCGGCTAGTTCCCGGGTCGGCTCAAGAATGAGGGCTCGAAGACGCCCGGGTTTGTCCAGGTGTTGGAGGATGGGAAGGGCAAAGGCGGCAGTCTTGCCGGTGCCTGTCTGAGCGGAACCGATGATATCCTTTCCAGACAACGCCACCGGAATGGCCTGGGCTTGGATGGGGGTGGGCTCCTTGAAACCGAGTTCCTGGACGGCTTTCAAGACAGAGGCATTCAGACCCAAAGACGCAAAATCCATCGGACAAGATAGTCCGCCGGTGGGGGGTGGAGCAAGCTGGACCCCGACAAACCATTGGACGCAGGGGGATCTATTTTTTAGGGTATGGGATTGATGAAGAGTGCGTATGAGCTTGCGATGGAGCGTTTAGCGACAAAAGATCCCGTCCGTAAACTGACGGATGCCCAAAAGAAGGTGTTGGCGGAAATCGATTCCACCTATCAGGCCAAGATTGCGGAGAGGGAAACCTTTTTGGGCGGGAAAATTGCGTCCGCCCGGGCGGCAGGCGGCGCGGAAGAAGTGGAGATTTTAAGGGAGGAGTTGGCCCGGGATCTGCGCGGGATCCGCGAGGAGTGGGAGCAGAAAAAAGAAAGGGCCCGCAACGCGGTTTGATCCGATGTCGCAGAATGGCACCAAAAAAAGTCAGGGATGGATGGAGGGGTTTCTCCGGAAATGGGCCACCCTCTTGGTGCAAAGCCAGAGGAAGGTTCTTTGGATCAGCCTGATCCTGGTGGTGGTGGCGGGCACGGTCACCGGACTCCGTTTGGCCGTGCGAAACAGCACGATGGACCTGATCCGCAAGGATTCGCCGGTTTTCAAAAAATACCTGGCCTACACTGAGGAATTCGACGTCCGCGACGAGATCGTCGTGGTCCTGAAAAGCGACGACCTAAAGGCGAGCCGGGCGGCGGCGGATGCCCTAGCGGAAAAACTGAAAAAGGAGTCGGGCATCGACCGCATTTATTATCGGCATGACTTCACACCCATGGCGGATCGTCTTCTCCTGCTGGCCGACGAGGGACAATTGACCGGCATCCGCAGGCAGATGGAGGAACTGGCCGCCCTGGTGAAGGGGAACAAACAGGCCCTGAATCTGAACGGGATCCTTGCCGAAGCCTCGGCCAAGTTCAACGACCCCTACCTGCGCAAGTCCTCCAACTGGCAGGAGTTCATTCCTTTCATTGAGGAGTTTGTCCGAAACCTGAAACGTCTGGCCCACGATCTCGACACCCCCGTGGAGCAGACAGAGGGGAAGGCCAGTCTCGGAGAACTCTCGGAATTCGAGGCAGACCTGTTGAAAAACGAGTACCTCAGCCTTGGGGAGGACGGAAAAACGATCATCATGTTGCTCCGCCCTTCGAGGGAGGAGGAGAACACCGCCACCCCGTTCACCGGCGTGATTCACCGCGTGCGCCAGTTGGTGAACGGGGAAAGGCCCCTTCATCCGAACGTGACCATGGGGGTGACCGGTGAACCGGTGCTCTTGGACGATGAGTTGCGGCAGAGCGAGGACGACATGAAGATCGCCACGATCATCACCTTGGCCCTGATCACCATCATGTTTTTCTTCGCCTACGGGGAGTTTTCCCGCCCGCTACTGGCGTTAGCGGCCCTGCTGGCCAGCGTGGTGGTCACCTTGGGCCTGACCACGGTGACCATCGGCCATCTGAACATCATCTCCCAGGCCTTCGTGGTGATGATTCTGGGGTTAGGCATTGATTTTGGCATCCAGTTCATCGGCCGCTACGAGGAAGAGATGAGTGCCGGTAAAAACGCGGTGGACGCGGTTCAGATCACCATCGTGACGACAGGAAAGGCGTTGTTGACGGGTGGAGGCACCACGGCGGTGGCCTTCTACGCCATGTGCTTCAATGACTTCATCGGTCTGACGGAGCTGGGCTGGATCGCGGGAACAGGGGTGATCCTGGCTTTGGTGGCTAGCCTCACGATCCTGCCTGCCCTGCTCCTCTGGCGTGACCGCAAAGGCAACGTTCGGGTGGGGAAACTCCTAAATTTCGGATATGGGGTGAGTTTAGATCGGACGATCACGGCGCATCCTTACATCGTGCTGGTTGTGGCGGCGGGAATCAGTTTCTTCGCCTGGAAGAACGCCACCCGGGTGACTTTCGATCACAATCTCTTGCACCTGCAAAATCCCAAAATGGAGTCGGTGCGATTGACCCGCGAGCTTCTAGAGACGGGCAAGGGATCGGTGATCTACGGCGTGGTGGTGGCTGGAAACGTGCAGGAAGCTGACGAGCTGGCAGACAAGTTACGCCAATTGCCAACGGTCAGCAAGGTGCGGACCTTGGGGGATCTGGTTCCACGGGACCAGAAAAAACGGATGGAGGAGGTGGGCAGGATTTCGAAGGTGGCGGGGGAAATTTCGCTCGGTGGGGGAACTTCCCAGGCGGTGGATGTGGCCAAGGCGCGAAAGGATCTGGAGTTCCTGCTCGAGTCCTCCCAGGAAGGTGCCAAGCAGGCCAAACAGTACATCGGGTTGTCGGGTCGTGCGCGACAAGCGGTGGAGACCTTTGAAAAACTGATTCCTCCCTTGGAGAAGGCGGTATCCATTCTGGATCGCCTGAGCATCGAGGAGGCCAAGAAGCGTTTAGAGAGGCATCAGGTGAAACTGGTCGGCTCGATCGCCCAGAACCTCAACTGGCTAAAGACCCAGCGTGGGGACCGGGCCTTGACCGTCCGCGATCTGCCCCCGCAGTTGCAGGAGCGTTACCTTTCGAAGAATGGCAAGGTCCTGATCGAGGTGGAACCCTCGGTGGACATCTGGGAGCGCAAACCGAACGAGGAGTTTGTCGCCGATCTGGAAAAAGTATCGGCTTCGGCCACCGGAACTCCGGTGATGAATCTGGAGTACATCGACCTCCTTAAGACTAGTTATGTCGAGGCTTTGCTCTACGCCATCGGGATCATCATTGTGATGATCTTCGTGCTTTTCTGGCGGCTACAGGATCTGCTTCTCACGCTGTTGCCCCTGGGAATCGGGGTTCTTTGGATGTTCGGTCTGCTTGGTTTTTTTCATATTCAGCTGGATCCGGCGAACATCGTCACCCTGCCGATGATTCACGGAATCGGAGTGGCCTACGGGGTCTACGTCATGGACCGTTACCGTGAGGAGAGAAAGATACGTATCTTCGAGTCGAGCACGGGCAAAGCGGTCATTTTGTCCGCCCTAACGACATTGTTCGGTTTCGCCTCGATGCTGGTTGGGCAGTACCGCGGTCTGGTGACCCTGGGTCTTGTGATGTGCATCGGGATCATCTGCACGCTGACCACCTCGATGGTGGTTTTGCCCCAAATCCTGGCCCTGATGGATCGGTCCGCGGCGGAAGACGAGCGGGACCCGGGTCCCTGATCAGAAGCGGAATTTGTAGGGCTTTATCCTGTTCTCCAACTCCTGCAGAACCCTTGTTTCGTCGGCTTGATCCTTTGCCGCGAAGGTGACGCTGAAGCGGACACACGCCCCTGCCTCGTCCCATGGGACGGTGGAGACCAGTTGTTCCTCGATCAGCCACTTGGAGAAAGACTCACCGTTGGGGAAGGAAACCTTCTTGGATCCGGAGGCCGAGACGGGGGCCTGGGTGTAGAGAAAGAAAGAACCGGCCGGTTTTTCCGAGTGGAATCCAGCGTTCCGAAGGATCCGGACCAACCCGTCCATCCTTCGACTGTATTTGGCGGAGGTTTCTCGGGTGATCTTCGGATTTTCGAAGGCGGTGGCGCAGGCGTGTTGGATGGCGAGGAACTGACCGGAGTCGGTGTTGTCCTTCACGTCGGCGTAGGCTTTGACCAACAAGGGATTTCCGGTGACAAAACCACAGCGCCAACCCGTCATGTTGAAGGCCTTGCTCACGCTGTGTAGTTCCAACCCCACGTCCTTGGCGCCGGGAACGGAGAGGAAGCTGAGGGGACGGCCTTCGAAAATCAGGGCGGTATAGGCGGCATCGTGGATGACCACGATTTCCTCCCGCTTGGCGAATTCCACGACCTGCCGGAAAAACTCCGGGGTGGCGGAGGCACCGGTCGGGTTGTTGGGGTAGTTGAGGACCAGGACCTTGGTCCTATCAAGGATTTCACGGGGGATGTTGTCCAGCCGGGGCAAAAAGCGATTCTCCTTGGTTAGAGGCAGGGCATGGATTTTTCCACCGTAGTAGGCCGCGTGGGTTCCAAAAACGGGATAACCCGGGGTGGTCATAAGCACGAAATCCCCCGGGTCGATCAGGGTGGCCGGGAGGATGGATAGCGCGGCCTTGCTACCGATGGAGTGAACGATCTCGGTCTCAGGGTCGACGACCACTCCAAACACCTCCTTCATGTAGCCAGCGGCGGCTTCCTTGAGGCGTTGTCCCCCGTTGTCCGCGTAACCGCGGTTGGCGGGAAGTGAAGCCTCGCGGGCGAGGGTTTCAACAACTTTGGGATCGGCCATGGAATCCGGTTCCCCCACGCCAAAATCAAGCAACTCCTTGCCCGGATGGGCGGCTAGGGCGGCGCGCTTGGCCCTCTTGATCCGCTCGAACTTGTAAATGGGGGCTTCCTTGAGCCCGTAGCCCGGCCCGCCGATTCTTTGGGCGAAGAGATTGTGGAGGTAGGTGGACATTTTGTAAGCTCCGTAGGCTGTGAAGATTATGACAAAAACCGCGGAAATGCAAAAGGCCAGCCTTCGCTGGAAAAAAGCCGGTCTGCGGGTGGTTTTGGTGCCGACCATGGGGGCGTTGCATCAAGGGCATGCCTCGTTGATCCGACGGGCCCGGCGGTTGGGAGACCGGGTGGTGGTGAGCAGTTATGTCAATCCGACCCAGTTTAACCGGCGGTCGGACTTCCGAAAATATCCCATGCGTCCCGCAGCCGACTTAAATCTGGCCGAGCACGCAGGCGCGGATGTTTTTTTTCGCCCCCGCTCCCTTTACACTTCGGACGCCTCTACATGGGTGGAGGAGACAGCCCGATCGAGGGGCCGTTGCGGCGATCGACGTCCCGGACATTTCCGTGGGGTGGCCACCGTGGTAACCAAACTCCTGGGGATCGTGCAGCCAGATGTGGCCGTTTTTGGGGAAAAGGACCTGCAACAGTGCGAGGTGATTGAGCGGTTGGTGCGTGATTTGTATCTCCCTGTAAAGATCGTCCGGCACCCGACCATCCGGGAGAAGGACGGTTTGGCCATGAGCTCGAGGAATCTCCGGCTGAGTCCCCGGCAACGAGTTTTGGCGGCTGTATGGGCCAAGGCTGTCCGTGTGGCGGCCCAAGAGAGAGGCGGGGCTGTGCCGCGCAGGCTCAGGCGGCTTCTGCAAAACGTGAGCGGCTTGCGTTTGGAGTATGCTGAAGTGGTGGGCCGGCATCTTTGCGCCGCCGCGTGGTTGGGTTCCGTGCGGCTAATCGACAACCGGAAATGTGGTTTGAAGCGATGAAATTATGTTCGTTGCTGTGTCTCTGGGCGGTGACCGGTCTCGCCGCGGAGGCAAATTGGGAAACGGTAAGAATGGGACGCCTGGAGTATGTCACCCTCGATTCCTTCGTTAAATTCTACGGGTTCCAGAAAGCGGCCGAGGTTCCTGTAGGTCGGCCTTTTGACCTGACTTCACCAGCTGGCGTCCTGACCCTGACGGTTGACAGCCGGGAGATGAAGTGGAGGGGAGCCCGCTACTGGCTCAACCACTCCATCCGGCAGCAAGACGATGTAACCCTGGTTTCCCGGCTCGATTTGGGAAAAACGTTCGAGCCCTTGCTTCGGCCCAATGTCGAGACCCCCAAACGACCCGTCCAGGGTGTGGTGGTGGATCCTGGTCACGGCGGGGGAGATGAGGGGACACGGGCGGCCCGGGGCTTGAGTGAAAAAACGGCCAACCTGGATGTGGCCAAACGACTCGTCCGGTTGCTGGATGATGCGGGGGTTCCCTGGGTTCTGACCCGGGCGAAGGACCGTTATGTGGATCATGCCGATCGCTCGGCCCGGGCGAGCGATCATCCCGCGTACATTTTTGTGAGCATTCATTTCAACGAGGATTACGATCGGGGTACTACAGGATGGGAAACCTACTGTGTCTCCCCGCAGTACGGCCCCTCGACCTCCTCCGGGGGTTCCTTTGTCGGGGATGAGGACGAGGTCTGGCCGGGCAATGATTTTGATCACCACAATTTCCTACTCGCGCAAGCCATCCACCGTTCGGCGGTGCTAGCCAAAAGCAATGCCCCATCCGACCGAGGCCTGAAAAAGGCGCGTTTCAAGGTTCTTCGGCTGGCCCACTCCCCCGGGGTTTTGGTGGAGGGGGGGTTTCTTTCCAATCCCCAGGAGGCCAGTCTTCTGAAAACGGAAAGTTATCGCCAGCAGGTGGCGGATTGGATTTTCAAAGGCATCATGGCCTACCGCAAATCCCAGGAAACCATTGCGGGTCCGTCCCGTCTTTCGGTGGAACCCGCGGAAAAAGTGCCGGCTTCGACGCCGGAACTCCGGCCGGTGATGAATCTGGAGACGGTTCCGGCTTTTCGTCCGAAGGAAAACGGCACGAATCGTCCCGTGCCATCCCCCCAATTGACCAACGCATTGGCCCCGACCAATTCTGTGGACGGGGAGGTGCGGCGTGCCGTACCGGTTCAGCCGGGAAAGAAAGCCGAGTAAGTCGTGCCTTTGGGTGTTTTTGATTCGGGAATCGGGGGCTTGACGGTGGTGCAGGCCCTGCGGCGGGCCTTTCCAAAGAGGGACATCCTCTACGTGGGCGACACGGCCCGTGTTCCTTATGGGAACAAATCGGCTGAGACGGTGGAGGGATACAGCCGGGAGATCATTGCATTTCTCAAAGGGAAAGGGGTGGATCGGATTGTGGCGGCTTGCAACACCGCTTCCGCCTTGGCGGTTAAGAAAATCGGAAATTCCGGGGGGGTTCCGTTGCACGGGATGATCGAGTCTGGGGTACGGGCGGCTCTTCGGGCGGGAGGAGAGGACCCGGTGGGGGTCATCGGAACATCGGCCACAATTGCCAGCGGTGCCTATCAAATAGCGTTGGCCCAGGGGCGTCCCGGACTCAGGGTTGTGGCGCAGGCGACCCCACTGTTTGTCCCGCTGGTAGAGGAGGGATGGTTGGAACATGAGGTCACTGAAAAAGTGGCGCGTGAATATCTGCAGCCTTTCATCGGGGAGAGGGTGGGAGTTTGTGTGCTAGCCTGCACGCATTACCCGCTGCTCAAGGGAGTCATCCAGAGGGTTCTCGGTGAGGGAGTGAGGTTGGTCGATTCGTCGGAGGCCTGCGCCGAATCCTTACGTGAGTCGGAGTCGGGTATCGTCGAAAAGGGGGAATTACGGATTTATCTCACGGATGAGCCGGGTCCGTTTCTGGGTCGGGTGGAAAGTTTTCTGGGTAAAGGGGCCGTGGGCTCGATCGAGCGAATTCACCTAACGCAGGGATGATCATTCATCCAGTCCCGAGTTCCATGATGGTGGGATTCGGATGGCGAGTGTCTCCGTTTGGCCTGAGGCGCGCTTGACCCTCACGCGCAGGAGATCGCGTTTCTTGGCGGCTTCCGCTCTTGCAAGGGAGTAGGCCTTGTCGAATTCGGCCACCGTTTTCCCGGCGGGTTGGCCGGCAATCTGAAGGGGAATGTCCCCCGCCATGAATCCGGCCTTTGCGGCGCGGCTTTCCTTAAGTACGCAGAGAACGTAGGGGTCGGGTTTCCCGGAAACCAAAAGGCCATCGGGGAAGTCGGGTATCTCGATGGGGGGCGGACTCACGCCGGGAGGGGGTTCCAGCACAAAGCGGAGGCGATTCGGGACGTCGCTTTCCATAGCACGGCGGAAGTCGAGCGTGTTGGTCCAGACGGTTTCATAGGCGCGATGCAGGGCCTGGCGTTCCGTGGCGGTCATGAGTTCGGCTTTGGTGACCTTGGGAATTTCGCGGGAGAAGGAGTCTTCATCGACGCCCTTTTTGGTTTTTTTCTCACCTTCGGCCTGGGTGACGGGACGGAAGATGGTTCGGAGCACGGTGCCGGAGGGCAGGACTTTGTCGGGAGCCAGGAGAATATCTTCGCCCAAGGCAATCCGGTTGTTGGTGATGATGAGGGGAAGGGTGAGGCCCAGGGGTGGATCCATCTTGGGATCCCACTCTCCGACAAGAGTTTGGGCAACGATGAGAAAGGTCAGCCAAAGGGTCAGGGAAATCTTGGGGGATGCCATGGGATGTGGTATTATCATGAAATTGACGGGGGCGTCACGGTTTCGATTCAAACCGGAAGCGACCTGCGGCAAGCCGAGGGCCCGGATT
>RHAF01000055.1 GCA_010028775.1 Verrucomicrobiota bacterium
ACCGGAATGGCCACCTACGACAGCGTGGGATACTGAATTCCGCGCACCTCACTTTTTCTCATCCTAGAACCCCTTCTTTGCCCTTAAAATAGGGTCTCATGCGACGGCACCTTCTTTCTGTTCTCGCCCTGTTGGGCGGTTGCCTGCCGCTTCAGGGTTCCGACCTCGAATTCGTCCTTCTTCCCAATTTTGCCGGGGCACCTGTGGTGGCGGATTCCCTTCGCTATGAAAACTCCGCCAAGGAAACCCTGTCTTTCACCCGGTTAAGCCTGCTTCTCTCCGGTTTCGCATTGGAAAAGGAAGCCGGGGGTTGGGTCGAACTTCCCGGGCAAAACGCCTGGCTGGATCTCGAAAAACAACGCTGGGATTTCCGGCTCACCGGCATTTCCAGGGGGAGCTACCGTGCGATCCGCTTTTTTGTCGGACCCGATGAAAAGACCAATCACGCCGACATCTCCAAAATCCCCGCCGACGACCCCCTGAATCCGGTGCTGAACAACCTCCATTGGAACTGGCAGGGGGGATACATCTTCCTGGCCTTGGAGGGATTCTTTCGTCGAGGAAACGACCAACCCACGGGCTACTCCTACCACTTCGCCCGGGACCCGCGGCGAACCTGCATCAACCTGCCTGTCTCCCTCGATTTGCATCACGACGGGGCCCTGCAGGTGGATTTCGACCTGGCCTCCCTCTTCAACTCGCCCCGCCAAATTTCCATCCCCCGGGACGGGGTCTCCACCCATTCCCGCGAAAAGGACCCACTGGCCGACAAACTGGGATCCAACCTTCCCGGTTCCTTCCGCATTCGCCGGTTCGCCACCACCGCCGCCACCACAGAAAAGCCCAAGCCGGTCAAACCTCTGTATCTCCCCGAGAACTATACCCCTTATCACTTTGAGATGGCCGCCACGTATCCGATCCCCGACCTACCCCGGGACAATCCCTTGATCGAGGAACGCGTCGCCCTGGGACAAAAGCTTTTCCAAGATTCGGCTTTCTCCAAAGACAACTCCATCTCCTGCCTTTCCTGCCACGACCCCGCCCATGGGTTTTCCGATCCCCGCCGTTTCAGCATCGGCATTCACGGCGATCCGAGCGCCCGGAATTCCATGACCCTCCACAACCTCGCCTGGAAAAACCACTTTTTCTGGGATGGTCGGGCCACCTCCCTCCGCCAACAGGTGTTGATGCCGGTCCAGGAACACGACGAAATGGATGAATCCTTGGACCGGGTGGCAAAAAAACTCAGCTCGGACTCCGCCTATCCCCCTCTTTTTGAAAAAGCATTTGGCACCCCCAAAATCACCGCGGAGAAGATCGCCCTGTCCCTCGAGCAGTTCCTCCTCACCCTCACCAGCTACCGATCCAAATTCGACCTGGCGATGGCCGGATTAACCCAACTCAGCCCGGAAGAACAGAGGGGTTTCGAACTTTTCATGACCGAATACGAACCGCGCATGGGGCAACGGGGGGCCGATTGTTTCCACTGTCACGGCGCCCCCCTCTTCACCGATCACCAGTTTCACAACAACGGACTGGACGTCTCTCCCAAGGATTCGGGTCGGTATAAAGTCACGGGCAAAGATTCAGACATCGGTAAGTTTGCCACCCCCACCCTCCGCAACATCGCCCTCACCGCCCCGTATATGCACGACGGTCGTTTTAAAACCTTGGAAGAGGTCATCGACCACTACTCCTCCGGTGTGCAACGAAGTGCGACCGTCGATCCCAATTTGGCCAAGCACCCGGCCGAGGGCATCCGTCTTGCCCCTGCCGACAAAAAAGCACTGGTGGCTTTCCTAAAAACCCTTACCGACACCAACCTCCCCGCTTCGCTATCGCACTAAACCCGGCGCTTAGCTTTTTTTGGGGCCCTTTCCCCCGGGATTTCTGGGCTTCTCGTTTCCACCCTTCTGCTCTCCCCCCATTTCCTCCCCCCCTTCCTCTCCGGTGACGGAACCACTCTCAAATTTCTTCTTCAGCTCCTGCAAAAATGGTGTCATGTCGGAGACCTTCTCCCAGACGGCCTTGGCCACGTAGATCGGCTTCTGCGTCTCCAAGGCAATCGCCACACAGTCGCTGGGACGGGCATCAATCTCCGTGATCGAAGTTCCCCCCGGCCCTACCTGCCGCAATGTCAGACGGGCAAAGTAGGTGTCGTTGCGGAGATCGTTGATGATCACCTTGTCCACCGTGATCCCAAATCCCTGCAGGATGAGATGGATCAGGTCGTGGGTTAGGGGCCGTTCCCGCTTTTCCCCCTTGAGCAGCAGGGCGATGGAAGTTCCCACCCCATGGTCCACATGGATGCTGAACGTCTTGGTGTCGTTCCCCAAAAACACCGCCATACCGCTGGCAGCCGGCATGAGCCCCAGAATCTGCACGTGGATTGCATCGCTCGCCATCGCATCATGCTAACCTCCGGCGGGGCGGTCGCAAGAGGACCGAAAGTCTCAGCGAATCGTTGCATTCCCAGGCCCAAGGCGTCTATGAATGACGCTGTGGCATCTGCGCCGGAAAACTGGACGATCGAAGACGCCATCCGCACCTACGGAATCGCGCGTTGGGGTAGCGGCTATTTCGGCATCAATCCGGCAGGCAACATCACGGTCAAACCCCTGGCCTCGGACGGGGCGGAGATCGACTTGGCCAAGGTGGCGACCCGGGCCAGGGAACGGGGTCTTCACTTCCCCCTGCTCATCCGTTTTCACGATTTGTTGCGCCACCGGGTCCGGGCTATCAATCAGGCCTTCGCCGATGCCATCAAGGCCGCCCGCTACAAGGGCGAATACCGCGGGGTGTTCCCCATCAAGGTCAACCAGATGCGGGAGGTGGTGGAGGAGATTCTCGATGCCGGGGAGCCGTTCCACTTTGGCCTAGAGGTGGGCAGCAAACCCGAGCTTTTCGCGGGCCTGGCCCAGCACCGGGACCCCGAGAGCCTGCTGATCTGCAACGGCTACAAGGATGCGGAGTTCATTCGCACCGCCCTGATCGGGCGGAAGCTCGGCAAGAAGGTCATCCTGGTCATCGAGAAGCCGGAAGAGCTCAAATTGGCGGTGGAAACGGCCCGGGCCATGCAGGTGCAGCCGCTGATCGGCGTCCGGGTCCGTCTATCGGCCCGGGGGGTCGGCAAATGGGCCCTCTCGGGCGGCGACAGCGCCAAGTTCGGCCTCTCCACCGGCGAACTGCTGGAGGCCATCGAATACCTGCGCAAGGAAGGTTGCCCCGAAGCCCTGCAACTCCTCCATTTCCATGTCGGCTCGCAAATCCCCGACATTCTGGCATTGCGCCGAGCGGTGCGGGAGGCCACCCGGTTTTACGCCCAACTCCACCACCTCGGACTGAAACCCTCTTACCTCGACGTGGGGGGAGGCCTGGCCATCGATTACGATGGCTCCCGCTCCGATTCCGAGAGCTCGATGAACTACACCCTGGCGGAGTATGCCCGAGATGTGGTCCGCTCCGTGGCGGAGGTTTGCCGGCAGGAAAAGGTTCCCCATCCCCACCTCGTCAGCGAAAGCGGGCGGGCCACGGTGGCCCATCATTCGGTGCTTTTGGTGGAGGTCTTCGGAACCATCGAGAAAACCCCCCGCCCCTTCATCCCGGCGAGGGAGGATGACCCCGAATTTGTCCGCCAACTCTCCGATCTCGTTCTCAATTTGAACCGCAAAAACCGGCGGGAATCCCTGAACGACGGTTTGGCCGTCAAAGAGGAGGCCGCCGCGCGCTTTGACCTCGGCCTTCTCGACCTGGCCACCAAGGCCCGGGTGGAGGACACTTTCTGGCACTTGGTCGAGCGGATCACCGCCCTGTATGTCAACGGACGCCCCCCACCCGAGGAAATTCGCAAGCTCAACGACCAGCTCGGAAAACAGTACCTCTGCAATTTCAGCGTTTTCCAATCCCTCATTGATCACTGGGCCTTGAAACAGCTCTTTCCCATTGTTCCAATCCACCGCCTGAACGAGGCTCCCACCCACAACGGGCGGTTGGTCGACATCACCTGCGATTCCGACGGCAAGATCGACCATTTCGTGGCCGGCTCGGGAATCCGCTCCACCCTTCCCCTGCACGCCCCCTCCGGCCAACCTTACCTCCTGGGTTTTTTCCTTCTGGGGGCCTACCAGGACGTCATGGGAGACCTGCATAACCTCTTCGGTTCGGTCAACGAGGCCCATGTCTACGTCGATTCCGACGAGCCCGACGGCTTTTACATAGAGGAGACCATCCCCGGCTTTTCCATCGCCCGCGTGTTGGGCAACGTTCAGTACGACCCCTCCCAGCTTTCCCGCCTGATCAAGTCCCAGGTGGACGAAGCCATCAAGGCGGACAAAATGAAGGCCACCGAGGGCATGGATTTGCTTGAATCCTACGAAAAGGGCCTCTCCCACCCCACCTACCTGAGCTTCGAAACGGGCTAAAACCGTTCCCTTTTGCGGTTGGCAAACCCTTGGGGGTTCGCTAGGTTGAAATGTTCATGGCAAAGAAATCCAAAGCAAAAAAGGGCCCCAAAGCCTCCTCAAAAAAGGCCCCCAAATCCCCCCGGAAGAAGGCCCCAGCTAAGGCAAAAAAGGCCTCCAAAGCTCCGGCCAAGGTTGCCCCGGCAAAAAAGCCCTCGGGTCCCCCTTTCCCCATCAAAATGCCCTCCAAACTCCTCCGTCCTTTGGAGGAGATGAATGGCAAAGCGGCAAAACCCCCCAAATTCTCCGCTTCTTTCCTGGAAAAACAGAAATCCAAGCTGGCCGATTTGCGCGATCACATCCTCGACCAGATGCAGGGGGTCGCCCAAGACAGCCTCCGAGAACGGGGCGAAGGTGCCGGTTCCGCCTTTGGAATGCACCAGGCCGATGCAGGCAGTGATGCCTATGAGAAGGACTTTGCCCTCAGTCTCCTGAGCCAGGAGCAGGATGCCCTGTACGAGATCGAGGAGGCCCTGAAGCGGATCGTCGCGGGCAATTACGGGGTTTGCGAAATGTCCGGACAGGCCATCCCGGTGGCCCGCTTGGAAGCCATCCCCTTTGCCCGTTTCACCGTCGATTGCCAATCCCGCTTCGAGCAGGAGAACAAGGGTAAAAATCGCTGGGAAAGTGCCCAGCCCTTCATGGACACCGCCGAAACCTCCGAGGAGGAGGGCGGCGAGGAATCCGAGGAAGAGGAAAAGACCAAAGCCAAGGAGTAAGGATCATGTTCAACAAAAAAGCCCGTCGTCCCCGCAGGATGAACCGCTCCGCCCCCCGCCGGCGGATCGACATCAACGCCGATGCCATCGACTTCCGTAATGTGGAATTGCTCCGCAAATTCATCACCGAACGCGGCAAGATCCTTCCCCGCCGGGTCACCGGCATGCCGGCGGTCCTCCACCGCCGACTCAACCAAGCCATCAAACGGGCTCGCAACGCCCTTCTCCTCAAATGAGCCGCCGTTGCCAAATCACCGGGGCCGTACCAACCCTCGGCCGCAAGATCATCCGGAGCGGTAAGTCCAAGAAATCAGGCGGTATCGGTATGCACGTCACCGCCAACACCCCCAGGAAATTCCGTCCGAACCTGAGGCGTAAGAAGCTCTACGTTCCCGAACTTGGCCGGCATGTCAGCCTCCGCCTCACCGCCCGAGCCTTGAAAACGATTTCCAAAAAGGGAGCCTACGCCACCCTCAAAAAAGCCGGCTTGGTCTAAAGCGCGCCCCTTTTTCAGGCCCATTCAGTCCCTCAACCGGGAACTGAAATGTCCGCGGGCGAACCGGTAGACAAAAAGAACGACCGGAAAACCCAACAGACACAGTCCCACACCTAACGTTTGCCGATCGATTCCCCGGGACTCGGATGGATTGACGAAGGCATAGGCAAGCAGACCCAACCCTATCCCACCCACAAGATAGGCAACCGGCATGAAATATTTGGAAAATTCATCCCGTTCCCTCATTCGCGCCAGACGATCCCCCCGGTTCCCCCAATTCATGCCAACCTCATGCCTGTGAAACGTAAGCTAGTTTTTTTTAATTCAACGTATATCCATGTTTTTCTACCTTCCTACGTGAATTGTTAATTCCACAGGGAAATGGTCGCTTGGAATATTCCCGCGGGAATATATTTTTACATCCTGCGTCTTCTGTCCCAGTTCCCTGGCCAGGCTGGGAGATAGGAAAAAATGGTCGAAATCAACCGCCGGAAATCTTCCCTGCGCATCCGCCCTGACCGTGGCCCCTTCTGGCCAACCAAGCGACTCGTCGGCTACCTGCCAACCCTCCCGGCGAAGAGACCGGAATGTTTCCTCGGTCAATTCAGGATTGCGGACGGAGCAATTGAAATCACCACCCACCAGGATGAAATCCTTGCCCGGGTCCAGCCCCCTTCGTCGCCAATCCCACCGGAGATAGGCAATCGCCTTTCCCCTCCTTTTTTCCGAACTCCCCCTTCCGCCCCGGTTGCTTTTGAGATGAATTCCGTAAACGGTGATCGTTTGATTCAGGTCATCCTGAAACTTGGCCGCAAGAAATCCACGCACGGGACGATCTGCCGTCAGGGGTAGGTTGTGAAAGTCTATTTCCCATACCTCTTTCCACGGCCACTGGCTGATCAACGCCACATTCTGGGCTGGCAGTCTTTCATTCTCATCCCCTGCCCGCTGAAAGTCGCTCATGACTCTCCAAGGGTGGCTCGGGGAGGCCGTGCAGAGCGCCTCTCCGTCCAACACCTCCTGCAAAAGTATCACTTGAGGCCTCATTTTTTCCACTGCCTGTCCCACGGATTGAATATGTCGTTGTTGGAGAATCGAGGATGCCTGGGGATGTTGGCCGGGAAACCATTGCAAGTTCCAGGTCATCCACCTCCAAGGTAAACGGGGGACAGGTCCTTCCGCCCCTCTGGAAATTACCCTCGGTTGCCTGACTTCCGGGGCAGGAAGGGGTAATTCCCCGAAAACCGGTAAGACCCAAAAAGGAACCAACCAGAGCGAAATCCCATAACCCATGGGAAATAAAACCGGAAAAATCGAATAGGGATGCGGTGATTTTCAGGAAATCAGAAACTAACCAATCCGCCGAGATCTTAGTCCTCCCGGGGGGAGTAATGACCGGGAGGAATCGGTCTTTGGCCTATCTTATGACGAATTGCCTCTGCCTCTTTCTCCTGACGGATGCGGGCCAATTCCATAAGCTCTTTTTTCTCATGTCCCTGCAACCAGATATAAAGTCCAAACCCGGACCCCACCATGAGGAGAAGCAGGATGCCGATAAACAACTTAGCCTTAAACTCCTCCCCCATCCTGTCCCACCACTCGTCGAAGTGATGTTGGACGGTGAAACCTCTCTTATATTTGGGTCGTTGGGCCACTTCTTGTTCCGGATGAACGACTTACTCTGTCACCCATTTGCCACAAATCAATCCCACCGAGGCCTACTTACGCTCGTTTTTCGGCCTCGATGCGGTAATTTGCACACAAGGGCCTGTGGCGAAATTGGCAGACGCGACAGACTTAGGATCTGTTGGGGCAACCCGTGGAGGTTCGAGTCCTCTCAGGCCCACGTTTTCTACGTGGGAAGAGATCGGTATTAGCGGCGTACCTGCTTGCGATTTTTTCCCTTGGAACAACCCCCATCACCCAAAATCTTGTCATAGGCATCGCGAATCTTGGCTCTGACGCGATTCGCCGTCTCCATCCACGTTTCCCCACGACCATTCCCGCATTTTTTTGCTAGCCAATCCAGATCCACGCCCTTCCCGGGGAGCAAAGCTTCCCCTCTTCCCTGATCCAGCCTCATCCACCACTCCGCCGCCGACCAAAACCTGAGTCCATCCAGAAGAATCTCCGCCTCCTGGGGCATCTTTTGGGTCATTTTCAAAAGCACTCTCTCCGTGTTGGTTTCCACCCATCCCTCTCTCATCTGCCAGGCCTGGGCGGCAAACTCCACATCGATCAACCCTCCCCGACCCGTCTTGTAGGCCCGCGCCTCTTGGCCCGCGGGCACCCGCTCCATCGCAATGCGCTCCCGCATTTCCTTGAGTTCGCCTAAAAAGGCGGGATTTTTTCCGGTCTTCTGCCATATCTTCTCCACCCTCGGCCAAAATTGCCCCCCCGGAACTTTCGCCCCGGCAATGGTCCTCGCCCGGCAGAGCGTCTGCACCTCCCAACTCTGCGCCTCTTTTCCGTAATACTCCGCATATCTTTTGACCGGCACCGCCAGGGCCCCCTCGGCGTAAGGACGCAGGCGGAAATCCACCTTAAAGAGGGAGCCAGTGCACCTCTCTTCGGTTAAAAATCGGATCGCCTTTTGCACCGACTCCTCCCCCTCCCCCACCACGAGAAGATCCAG
>RHAF01000056.1 GCA_010028775.1 Verrucomicrobiota bacterium
CTTAGCGCTGAACCCGGCACCTCGGCCGAGTTCGCTGACGTCCTTCTTTTGGCCCAGGATTCCAAGGTTCAAGTGGGGAAACCCACCGTGAGCGGCGCCAAGGTCGTGGCGGAGATCGTAGCCCATGATCGCGCCCCAAAAGTCGTCGCTTTCAAATATCGCCGCCGGGAAGGTTACCACCGCACCGTCGGTCACCGTCAGGCCCGCACCCGGATCAAAATCAAGACGATCCAGGGCGGCAAATAACGGAGGATTCCACCATGGCACATAAAAAAGGTCAGGGATCGACACGAAACGGGCGCGACAGCCGCAGTCAGCGTCTCGGCGTGAAGCGTTTTGGCGGCCAAATCGTTCCCGCTGGCTCCATCCTCGTGCGTCAACGGGGCACCAAATTCCACGCCGGTCAGAACGTCGGCATGGGGCGTGACCACACTCTCTTTGCCCTTTCGGACGGTCAGGTCCGCTTTGACCGAAGCAACCGCCGGATCCACATCGACCCCTCGCCCGCCGCGGCGTCCTAAGCCCGGCATCGGGGCCCCCACGGCCCGCCTGTGAGCCGACCCGGCGATTTCCTCCGCCTCCGCGGTGCCCGCCAGCACAATCTGGCCGGGATTGATCTCGATATCCCACGCCACCGGCTCGTTGTCCTCACGGGCCCCTCCGGTTCCGGCAAATCCTCCCTCGCCTTCGACACCATTTATGCGGAAGGACAACGCCGCTACCTTGAGTCCCTTTCCGCCCACGCCCGCCTGCACCTCGAGTCCCTTCCGGCGGCCGCCATCGATTCCATCGAGGGCCTCTCCCCCACCCTGGCCGTGGAGCAACGCCACTCCGGCGCCTCCTCCCGTTCCACCCTCGCTACCTCCACCGAAATCCATGACCATCTCCGCATTCTTTTCTCCACCAACGGCACCCCGCACGACCCGCAATCCGGCCGCCCACTCCTCGCCCACTCCCCGCAACAGATCGTCGACGAAATTCTTCAGTCTGCCTCGGGAAAATCCGTCATTCTTCTCGCCCCGGTGACCGCACCGGATCCTGCCCGCCTGAAAAAAGAAGGATTTCTCCGGGCCCGCGTCAAAAACCGTTTCCCCGACCTGGCGGACATTTCCAATCCGGCCGACCCACTGGAGCTGGTGATCGACCGAATTCAGATCACGGAATCTGGCCGCTCCCGCCTCAGCGATTCCGTTGATTTGGCCCTCCGCCTCGGGCAGGGCAAACTCTCCGTTGCCTTCACCGGAGCCGATTTTTCGGAGAATCTTTCAAAAAAGGACCTCCAGTTTTCCACCGAACCGGAGGACCGGGAGACGGGTCTTCGGGCCCCCCGCCTGACTCCCCGCCACTTCTCTTTCAACAGCCCGGAAGGCGCCTGCTCCGGTTGCTCCGGCCTCGGCCACCGCCTCTCGCCGGATCCGGAAAAGATCCTCCCCAATCCCCTCCTCTCCCTTGAACGCGGGGCCATTGCTCCATGGAACCGTGCCCATCCACGCATCCGGTCATACTACCGGACTCTGGGCCGGGAATTGGCCCGCCACCTCGGCCTGTCCCCTACCACTCCGCTCTCCGAATGGCCCGCCTCCGCCCGCTCCTTTTTTCTCAAGGGATCCGAAGGTCGCCCGATCATCTGGCAGACCATCCGCGGCGGTCGACTCGTACGCGAGAAAAAACCGTTTGAGGGAATCATTGCCGAACTGGACCACCAGATGACCACCCTTAGGTCGGAATCCGCCAGGAACCGGTTGCGCCGGTTTTTTAGTCCTGGAATCTGCCCCTCCTGCCTTGGCCTTCGCCTCAACCCGAACGCCCTGGCAGTGACCCTCGGGGGTCCACCGGGAATAGGACACAACCTGGCGACGCTCTGCCGGCTTTCCGTCTCCCGGGCCAAGGAATGGTTGGTCTCCCTTCCTCTGCCCCCTGGTCCATCCTCCCACGCCTTTCCTCCTCTCCGCCAAGCGATCCTTCAGCGCCTCGCTTTTCTCGAGCAGCTTGGCCTTGGATATCTCACCCTCGATCGGCCGATGGACACCTTGTCCGGCGGGGAAGCCCGCCGGGCGCGACTTGCCACCCAGGTCGGCGGCGGCCTTACAGGCGTTCTCTACGTGCTTGATGAGCCAAGCATCGGCCTCCACCCCTCCGACCACTCCCGTTTACTCGACCTTCTTTTTTCCCTCCGTGATCTCGGCAACTCCCTTCTCGTCGTGGAGCATGACGAGGAGACCCTCCGGAGGGCCGATCACCTGATTGAGTTCGGGCCGGGATCAGGATCGGAGGGGGGCCGCGTGGTGGCCCAGGGGACGCCGGCCCAGATTGCCGAAAATCGGGAGTCCCTCACTGGGGCTTTTCTTTCCGGACGGCGCAAGCTCTCTTTTCCCAAGAGGAATTTTCAGCCAATGGGCTGGCTGCGCCTGAAAGGGGCCTCCGCCCACAATCTCAAGAAGGTCGACGCCGAAATTCCCCTCGGAAGCCTGACCTGCGTCACCGGGGTCAGCGGATCGGGAAAAAGCACCCTGATCTTTGACACCCTGTCTCCTGCCCTCCTCCGCCATTATGGCGGCCCCAACGCCGCCCCCATACCCGGCGCGTTTTCCTCGCTGGAAGGGGCGGAACTTCTTTCCCAAGCCCTGGTGATCGACCAAACGCCGCTTCCCCGCCTCTCCCGCTCCAACCCTCTCACTCTGCTCGGTGTCTTTGATGATTTACGCCAGATCTTTGCCGCCCTACCTGCCTCCAAAGCTCGCGGCTTCGGACCCTCCCGCTTCAGCTTTAATCTCCGGGGCGGCCGCTGCGAGACCTGCGCCGGTCACGGGGAAATCACCATTCAACTGCAACTCCTCCCCGAGGCTGTTTCCCCCTGCCCCGCCTGCGAGGGGCGACGTTACAACCGGGAAACCCTGGCGGTGACCTACCGGGGCCACTCCATCGCCGCGATCCTGAATCTCTCCGTCGACCGCGCCCTCAACCTTCTGCGGGCCATTCCTACCCTGGCCGCGGCACTCGAAGCCCTGCAACGGGTCGGACTTGGTTACCTTCCCATTGGACAACCGGCCGACCGTTTATCCGGGGGGGAAGCCCAGCGAGTCCGCCTTGCCGCTGCTCTTGCCCGCCGGACCCGCGGCCCATCCCTCTACCTACTCGATGAACCCACCACCGGCCTCCACTTGGCCGAGGTCGAACGTCTGCTGTCGGTTTTCTTCGCCTTATGCGAGGCGGGACATACTCTCGTGGTCGTGGAACATCATCCGGACATTATTCGCCACGCTGACCACATCCTCGATATGGGCCCCGGCGGCGGCGAATCCGGAGGTCGCCTGGTGGCCAGCGGAACCCCCGCTGAAGTAGCCCGCAACCCTGAAAGCCTGACTGGACAAATTCTCGCCCAGCGATGAGACGCCTTCCTCTCTTTTTTCTCCTTCCCACTCTCCTCCTCGCCGCTGCTCCGGAACCCCCCAAGGAGCTTCGCACGGCCGAGGAAATGATCCGGGACGGCTTGGGTCGGGACGCCGTAACCCGCCTCCGCACTTGGCTGCAAAAAAACGGAGGATCCCAACCTTACGCCCAACTCCTCCTCGCCGAGGCCCTGCTCACCGACCATCGTCCCGAAGAGGCCCTTAGTGAGCTCCCAAAAAATCCTGCGCCGGATTCGGAAACACGCGTCCGCTTCACCCGGGCCTCAGCCCTGAGCGAGCTCGGTCGCTGGAAAGAGGCCACCCCGATCTGGAAAGAGCTTAAGAACAGGGGCAACGGGGAAGATCTCTTCGCCAAAGCCACTCTTGGCTTGGCCACCGCCCTGCTGAACCAGAGCGAAACTGTTGCCGCTTGCACCGAACTCAGGGAATTGGTGGCCGATACAAAAAGTCCTCTGTCCCACTCCGCACGCCTGCTCCTCGTGAAAACCCTCCTCGCCGATGGAAAGATGGAGGAAGCTGACAAGGAACTCGCGTCCTTTCCCGCGGATGCGCCACCCCCCATCAGGGCTGAGTCCAGGTATTGGGCCGCGGAAATCGCCTTCAATCGGGGAAAGAGCGAGGAGTCGAGGGAGATGTTCCGAAAAATCCTCGACAACAAGGATGGGGCGTCTTCCGATCTCATCGCCCGGGTCTGGATGGCCCTGGGAAAGATCGACCGATCCCGCAACAAGCCCGCGGATGCCGCCAACTCGCTGGAAAAAGCCCTCGACCAGAATTCCGAACCGGAGACCTTTCTCGCCGCAGCCCGCGAATACCTCGCCGCCGCTCAAGCCTCGCAATCCCTCCCCACCGCGGCCCTCAAATTGCGTGATGCCGTTCGCGACCGGGAGGAGGAAAATGACAAACGCGGGCACTACGCCTCCGCCCTTCTTCTGCTGGGATCCGCCACCCTGGCTGCGGGCAATGCCGAAGCTGCCGCCGCCGATCTGGATCAACTCCTCCGCACATATCCCTCCTCTCTCTGCATTCCTGCGGCACGCCTTCTTCTCGCCCAGTCCCTGATCAAACAGGGCCAAGAAGCCGCCGCCAGGGAACAGATCAAACTCCTGCTGCAAAACCAAAAGATCGATCCCGCAATTTTCTATCAAGCGCAGGCCACACAGGCGGAACTCCTCCTCAAGGAAGGGAAAGCCTCCGAAGCCTCCGCAGTATGGGATTCCGCCTACCGCACCGCCACCGATCCAAAAATGGCTGAAGAGGCACTTTACAATTCCGCCATCACCGCCTCGCGCGGATCCGACACCTCCTCTTTTCTCCGCCTTGAACAGGAGTTCAGCCAACGGTTTCCCGAAAGCCCCCGCCGGGCCGGTCTGGCCTTGGAGCGGGGCCGTATGTTGGAGACGCAGGGGGATTCCGTGGCCAGTCGCTCCGCCCTCGCGGAGGTATCCAAGCTTCCCGGTTCCGATCCATTGCAGGCCGAGGCGGCACTGCGCCGGGCCAGTTCACTCCTCCGGGGCGGGGACTATCCGGGGGCAATCGCCGCCTTGGCGGAATTTGAAAAATCCTTTCCCAATTCACCGCTTCTTCCGCAGGCTCTGGCCTCGGGAATCGAGGCCCGTCTTCGATCGAAGGAATGGACCGGAGCCCAGGCCCGTGTCGAGTTCACCAAGATCCTCACCCGTTTTCCCAAAAGCCCCCTTGCGCCGGCCATCACCTTCCAAATTGCCCAGACCCACTATGAGGAGAGAAATCACGGGGAGGCGCTGACCGCCTTCCGCGAAATGGCCACGAAATATCCCAAGGATCCGTTGGCCGACAATGCCCTTTATTACGCTGCCCAAAGCGCCCTTGCCTTGGGCAATCCGGCTGAAGCCGTCAAACTCCTTCGCCTTGTCCCCGAAGCTTCTCCGCTCCGGCTCGATGCCCGTCTGGCCGAGATCGATGCCTGCCGAGCCTCCGGCGATTACGCCGGCGGATTGCAGATCGCCAACTCCCTCCTCGCCTCGCGCACCCCAGAACAGCGGCCTTGGGTCGAGGTCACCAAGCGCCGCCTCGCCTGCGAATTCGCCCTCGGCGCCAACGACCGCGCCAGCCTGGAACGCGCGGCCTCTACCGCCGCCTCTCTTCTGACCAGTCCGGTTTCCGATTCGGCCGAGCGCAACGAGGCAGGATTCATTCGTGGGAAATGCCTGGAACAGCTCGGCCGGGAGGAGGATGCCCTTCAAGCCTATCTCGACGTCCTCTATGGTCGGACCGGCAGTCAGGCCATCCCGGTGATACAACCCGAGTACCTCTGGTTCGCCCGCGCGGGTGCGGAAGCCGCACGCATCCAGGAAAGCCGCCGGGATTTCCAAGGGGCGCTGGCCGTCTACCGCATCCTCGAAAAAGCCGGAGGCCCCAATCAGGCTGCCTTCGCCCGAAAAATCGACGACCTTCGCAATCGCTACTTTCTCTGGTCTGAACAGTAACCTCCTACTCACCCCTTACCCAACCACCACGCTTTCCATCTCTGGGGACATGGATTTGTTGATCCCAGTTTCCGCATTTCCTTCCGCCCATTGACATCCATCCTTGGATAAATATCTTCTGCCCCCTAAACTAAGTATTCCAAATCTCTTAAATCCATGAAGCCCAAGCACTCCCATAGCCATCCTGATAACGAAGGCCATCCCTCGCCAAATGTTCATCAGGAGCCAAAATCCAAAACCGACTCGACCCCATCTCACCCGGACTCCCCCTCTCCGACCCCCGATCCCGCGATCGAAGTCGCCACCCTCAAGGACCAACTGCTTCGGGCCAAGGCGGATTTTGAGAACACCCGCAAAAGGCTCATGCGGGAAAAAGAGGAATCCCTCCGCTACGCCAACCAGGCCATCCTCTCGGACTTTCTTCCCCTGCTTGATCACCTCGAGTTGGGGTTGCAGGCCGCCTCCTCTGCCACGGATGCGGCCTCCGTGGTCACAGGTGTCAAATTGATCCAAACCCAGTTTGAACGATTTCTCGCCGAACATGGGGTTACCCCTATCGACGCCGTCGGCAAACCCTTCGATCCCAACCTTCACGAGGCGCTGGGACAGGAACCCGCGCCCGGCAAAACCGAGGGCACCGTGCTGCATCAGCGCCGCCGAGGGTACAGGATAGGCGACCGCCTTCTCCGTCCTGCCAGCGTCATCACCGTCGCTCCGGCCCAGGCCGCCTCCTGATCCATGTCCGCCAAAAAGGATTATTACGAGGTGCTCGGGGTGGCCCGTGGCGCTTCCGCGGAGGACATCAAAAAGGCCTACCGCAAAATGGCCATCCAACATCACCCCGACAAACACAAGGGCGATAAAAAAGCAGAGGAGAAATTCAAGGAAATCGGCGAGGCTTACGAGGTCCTTTCCGACCCCCAGAAAAGGGACGCCTACGACCGCTTTGGTCACCGGGCATTTGCCCCTGGAGGCGGCATGGGCGGGGCAGGGTTTCACGATCCGTTCGAGGTCTTCCGTGAGGTCTTCAGTTCCGGGGGCGTCGGGGGAGGAATTTTTGGCGACATCTTCGAGGGGGCGTTCGGTGGCGGAGGCGGGGGACGCCGGGGCGGACGATCCAATCAGGGCTCCGACCTCCGTTATGACCTGGAAATCGACTTTCTTGAGGCTGTCCTGGGTTGCGAAAAGGAGATTACCCTCCGCCGACCTGTTCCCTGCTCCGCCTGCGAGGGCAGCGGGGCCGCCTCTGGCTCCAAGGTGGTCTCCTGCCCGACTTGCCGCGGCCAGGGTCAAGTCGCCGTCAACCGCGGTTTTTTCTCCATCGCCCAAACCTGCCCCAAATGCGGTGGCTCGGGCCAATCCATCCAGCATCCCTGCAAGAAATGCCACGGCGAAGGCCGGGTGGAGGAAAACGCACGCATCAAACTCAAGATCCCCGCGGGGGTGGACACGGGATCCCGTCTGCGTTCCGCCGGCCAGGGCGAGGCTGGACCTCGGGGGGGCAAAGCCGGCGATCTTTATGTCGTGCTTTCCGTCGCCGCCCATCCGGTCTTTCAACGGGAGGAGGACGACCTTTTTTGCGAGGTCCCCGTTTCTTTTTCCCAACTTGCCCTCGGCACGGAAATCAGCGTCCCCAGCCTTGATGGGGAACTGAAACTCAAGATCCCCGCGGGCACCGCCTCCGACAAGGTCTTCCGCCTGCGTGACCAGGGCGTCCCCTCGGTTTCCGGTCGTGGCCGCGGCGACCTCCATATCCGCGTCCATATCGAGGTTCCAAAACACCTCAACCATGCACAAAAAGAGGCCCTTGAGCAGTTTGCCCGCCTTTGCGACGAGTCCACCCATCCCGAAGGCCAATCCTTCCTCGAAAAAGCCCGCAAGCTCTTCAAGGGCTGAACCCTGTGGCCGGTCACCGTTTTTTCAACCCCAGCCTGTCCTCCGAAAAGCTCTCGCCGGAGGAGTCCCATCACGCCCTGGATGTTCTCCGGTTGCGCCCGGGGGATTCGGCCGTGGTCTTCGACGGACGGGGCGCCGAGGCACGGGTTCGTATCGAGGAGGCGAACTCCGGCGGGGTGACCTACAAGATTCTCTCCTCGTCCAAAACTCCCCGCCCCGCCTGCCGGATTCGTTTCGGCCAGGCGATGATCAAACCCGCCGGCATGGAACTCCTCATCCAGAAACTAACCGAACTCGGCGTCTCCGAGATCTGGCCGATCGCCTCCGAGCGGTCCGTACCCAAACCGGGCGGGGAAAAACGCATCTCCCTGCGCTGGGAGACCATCGCCCTCGCCGCCTGCAAACAGTCGGG
>RHAF01000057.1 GCA_010028775.1 Verrucomicrobiota bacterium
GCAGAGATCAAGCAGATCCTGGAAAAAGACCTGTATTATCAAGCTACGGTTTTAATTTCCCTGGCGACCTCGGGTAAATCACGAGGGAAAGTGTACATCAGCGGAGCGGTGACCAAACCGGGACCATTTGAGATTCCAGTGGATGAAAACATGACCGCCAGCAAGGCCTTGTCTTCCGTTGGGTTGGTGGAAGATCGCGCCAACATCACCCAAATCAAACTGGTTCGCAAACCACCCGAGGGTGCGCCGCCCCCCGACCCCATCGTCATCAACCTCTATGAAATTCGGCAGGGCAAAACCGATTCGGACAGGGTGCTGGAGCCCGAGGATCAATTGATTGTGCCCGCCGTAACCAGTCGGGGGCAGGTCAGCATTACCGGCAATGTCCGCCAACCGGGAAACCTGGCGATTCCCCTCGACCGTGCCTTCACGGTCAAGGACGCGGTGGTTCAAGCGGGTTTTGGCGACTTTGCCGACAAGAGGCATGTCAAACTCTTCCGCAAAGGCGAAAAGGGCGAGCCCATGGTCATCGACATGGTGAAAATTCTTGAAACCGGGGAAGAGGAGATGGATCCCGAACTAGGTGATGGGGATCATATCTTTGTGCCCAAGCGGCTGATCAATTTCTAGGAGCCATCGTGAGCGACATCGTGCAAGAGATGGGAATCGGGGGGCCCTTATCGCCGGCAGTTCTGCGGGCCCGAATCTATCGCTATAACCTGCTTCTTAGGAAATACTGGTGGTTGCCGGTTCTCCTGTTGTCCGGATCCTTGTTGGTTCAAGGCGTGCGTTATTTTCTGGGGGAACCGATGTATGTCAGCACGGGAAGGATGATGGTCAGTCCGCGTATTATGACGACGGAAGCCGCCGTCTATACCGAGGAGCTAAGCAACTATTTCGGAACCCAGGTTTCCCTCATGCAGAGCGAAGCGATCAAGCATCGTGCGACGGTGGCCGTGGAGAGTGCCAATCCGGAATTGAAGGACATCTTGGCGGAATTGGCGGTCCAGCAGGAGCCCAAGGCCTCTATTTTTATCCTTAAAGTCACCAGTCCCAACCCCAAATACTCCCAGCTCTTCGCCGATGCTTGCATGACCGAATTTTTGGATTTTAAGAAAGAGATGAGGGGGGAGACCTCCCAAAAAACGGTGGATGCGGTGGCCAAGCAATTGGCCGAACTCGAAAAAGCGATCGCCGATCTCGACCAGAGACTCTTCTTGTTCAAGCAGGAAAATAACGTGGTCTTTTTGCAAGAGCAGGGGAACTATGTCGGCACTTACTTGCTCGACCTCAATAAGCAGTTGGCCGAACTGAAAAAAGAGAGCCAACTGCTGGATCTCATGAGCGTCGACCAGACCCTGGAGCGCCAGATGCAAAACACCGCGGATGGCCCGGGAAAAAAAGACGACACAAGTGGAGCCAGTCTGGTGGAAGGACCGCAATCCGAATACATCCAAACCAAGAGGCAGTTGCAGCGGGCCCGGGCGCGTCTGGAGCAGTTGAGCAAATATCTGAGACCGAAACACCCCAAGATTCTTGCCCTTAAGGACGAGATCACCCGCAATGAGCGCAAGCTGGAGATCGTCCGCCAGCAAAGCCGGGAATCGATCACGGAAAAGAGGCAGGCCATCCAGCTGCAAATCACCAATTTGGAAAAACTGGTGGCCGAATCGGAGACCAAGGCCCTGGATGTGGGCAGAAAAATGGCGGAATACGAAAAAATGAAGTCTGAGCGGGACCGACAGCAGCAACTCTATGACCGCCTTTTGGGAACGGTGCAAAACGTCAACGTCAGCCAGGATGTCAGCCAATTTGATGTGAACATCCTGGAGAGAGCCACCCCGGCGCTCTCGGTCAAACCCGGCTTTTTGCGCTCCCTTTTGATCGGTTTGGGAGTTGGGTTGATCCTGTCGGGGGGCATGCTCTTTCTCCTGGACAGGTTTAACGACCGTGTGGCCACCGTGGTGGAGCTTTGCGAGCATTTCACCGAACCGATCTACGGTCAGGTGCCTGAGGAGACCCCTGATGCGGATGGACGTCTTCCTTTGCTGACTCCGCAGGACACCAGGCATGTGTATGCCGAGAGCTTCCGGAACATACGTTCAAGCCTTCGTTTTGTCGGAGGGGAGGGTAAAAAGAAAAATCGTGTGATCCTGGTCACCAGTCCCACCCCCGGGGACGGAAAATCCACCACCACGGCCAATCTTGCCTTGACCCTTTCCTTCGCCACGGATGAGAGAGTTTTACTGATCGACGGAGATTTGCGCCGGGGCGGATTGCATCGGTTATTCGGGTTGGAGGGAGAGCCAGGGTTGGCGGAGGTTCTTGGGGGGCAGGCGGAATGGCGCAAGGTGATCCAAAAAACACCGTATAAAAATCTTTTTTTCATGTCGTCCGGTGAACCGGCAGGTCATCCCGGGGAGCTTTTCTTCAATGCCTATTGCGAAGTCCTTCTGCAGGAGCTTAGGGCGGAGTATGAGACGATCGTGATCGACACCGCACCAGTACTCGCGGTGGACGACACCCCCAGTCTTGCCCCGAAGGTGGATGGAACCCTCATCATTTACCGGGCAGGCAGGACCTCGTGTCGTTTGATGCGCAATTCGCTTGAGGCCCTTTACTCAAGAAATGCAAAAATCCTGGGAATCATCTTCAACGGGGTGGATCCCAAACAACCGGAATACGGTTATTACAAATATACGGAGTACTACTACAGCAAGACCGTCAGCCGGAAAAGCACGACGCCCGCCACCGGTAACACCGCTGAAGGCGTCGATGGGTCCGGAGAGACTGCGGCCATTCCTCCTCCACCCGTGCCGGGTCAGGGAACGGCCGAAGGGCCCCCTGCGATCACGGTCCGGAAGTCCTAGAGCGGGGTAACTCCGGCTTTGTGGAGGGCGGTGGCCAGATCGGCCTGAGGAGGAAGATGGATGGTTTTCCATCCCAAGCGGGCTGGGGTTTTGAGATTTTCAGCCAAGTCGTCGATAAAAAGGGTTTTTTCGGCCTTGGCCCCGGCCTCCGCCAGGGCTTTTTCGTAGATTTCCGGGTGTGGTTTGCGGGAGCCCACCTGGTGGGAATAGATCCGTGGATGAAAGAGAGGAAAAAAATCATAGAGTGATTCCAAATGCTGGATATGCACTGCGCAGGTATTGGAAATCAGCCCGAGGGAATACCGTGAGGCGAGATTGCGGGCGATCTCGACCCGTTCCGGCAGGGGATAGAAGATATCGCAAAAAGCCTCGCGCAACCTGGGCTGGGCGTTTTGCAGGTCGAGTTCCTCCGCCAGCAGGGTGAAATATTCATCGCAGGTGTGAAGCCCACGCTCGTAGTCGTGAACCCGTTCGTGGGACCAGATTTTTTCGCAGAAAGCGGTCAGGTCCTGCCCGGAGAACTCTGCCAGAGCGCGGAGTTTTTCACCGGCACGCAGACCCACCAAGATGTTGCCCACGTCAAAAAAAATGTGCGTGATGGGATGGTTCAATCGAGCCTCCCGCCTTGGGGTTATTTGGAGGTTTGGATGTATTCCCCGGCCCAACCCTCCGGGGGAGGGTGGTGGAGGAATCCCTCGCAGATCTTCCGGTAGGCCTTGGAGGGACCATCATCTGGCTCAAGGGCCAAGGCCTCGTCGAACTTGGTGATGGCTTCCTGAAATTTCTTTTCGGCATGAAGTTTCCAGGCCTCTTCGAACAACCGAACGACCTGTTGCTTGGTCTCCGGCAATTCCCCCTTTTTGGCGAGGAGTTCGTAACAGGGGACCGGTTCGGTTTTCCCCTTTACGATCATGTTGGCAAGAAAGCGGGCCTCAATCTTCTCCTTGGCCATTTCAAAGGTTTTTCCACCGATCATGATGTGGGTATCAAAGGGTTTGTTGGCCGGCTCAAAACGGGCCGCCTGGTTGACGGCATCCCCCATCACAGTGTATTGGAACTTTTTATCGGAGCCCATGTTGCCGGCCGCCACTTCCCCGGTGTTGATCCCCATCCGCGCATCGATGTCGCATCCGTACTCTGCCTTGAGCTCCTGTTTCAGGGACTGGAGGCGTTCCTGTTGCTCCAGTGCCGACCAACAGGCTTTCCAGGCGTGGGAATGGGGATCCGGGTCGACCCATACGGGAACCCCGAAGTCAGCCATGATGGCGTCACCGGCGTACTTGTCGATGTAGCCCCCGAATTTTGTCACCAGATCGCTCATGGGAGTGAGGTAACGATTGAGGATCTTTGCCAAATCCTCGGCTGAAACGGACTCGGAAATCGTGGTGAAACCCGCAAGGTCGGAAAAAAAGATCGTGGCCATCTTTTTTTCCCCGGTGAGACGGAAGCGATCGGGATCCTCCTGCATGTAGGCGAGAACCTCCGGACTGACCATGGTGGAGAACATTCCGCTGACACGGCGTTTGGCCCTTTGCTCCAGGACAAACTCATAACTCAGACAGCCGATCCCCCCGAGCAAAAGGGTGAGGGCAGGGTTTACCACGGGCAGGACAAGACTTAGTTCATCCTGAACGAAAAAGGTCGCCACCGCATATCCGATCGCTGCGATCAGGAGAAGGGCCAGGCGAAGCACCGGCTGGCTGGTGGCGAGAATGATCAAAAGAGCGAAGATGGCACCGGCCACCAAAAGGACGATGGGGGCCCAGCGAGGAGGGAGTTTGAGGAAACTGCCGTTCAGCGCCGCTCCCAGTGCCGCCAGATGCACCTCTGGTCCGGGCATGGGGTTTGGATAGGGCGTTTTGAGGACATCCTTGGACCAATTGCCGTAAGGACCGACCAACACCAGCTTGTCCCGCAACATCTCTCCGTTTTGAAAAACTTTTTCCCAGGTGGACGGCACGAACAGCTGGTAGATGGGAATCGCCTTGTAGTTGAAGTTCGGCGGCCCGGCGAAACGGATAAGACCGCTGGCTCCGGCTGGAATCCGGTCCCCTAAACCCGCCTTCTCCAGCATCCGGCCGGTCAGGGAGATGGCTGAGGTGTCCTGAAAAACACGACGGTAATGGGCGGTGCGAATGATGCCATCGGAATCGGGCCAAAGGTTGACGTAGCCGACGCGTCCGCCGGTGTTGTCCGAGGCAATTTCCCCCACCCCCTTGGCGGCGAGCATGGCTGGCAGCGCCAACTGCACCGAGCTGCGTCCAAGGTTGCTGACCTCCTCGAAGGTGCCGCCGACCACGGCCCGGTTACCGAATTCGTCGAGGGACAGGAGAAGTTCATCGTCCCCATCCTTGGGGGTTGGAAGCATCAGATCGAGGGCCACCACCTTGGCACCAGCTTCCGCCACCCTGCGGATGACATGGCCCCATACCGAGCGTCGCCATGGCCAAGACCCGGTGGACATTTCCGCCAAGGCCGGATGTGCGGAGATCTCCTCCTCCATCAGGACGTCGTTGTAGGACTGTTTGTCGATCGAAAGAAATACCACCTCGGAGGCGATGGGTGCGGATTTGCCAAAACGGACGCGGAGGTCCCGTGTGTAATTTTCCGCCTCCATCAGGGGCTTGAACTGAATGAATCCCAGAATTCCGAGGACGAGGGAGGTTCCCGCACAAATAGACAAAAGGATCAACCGTCTTTGCAGGGCGTCTTTTTTTGCGGTTTTGGCCACGGTTCAGCTTAATAAGCCCAAGAAGGGCGGGCGAGGGTGGATTCCTGTTTGTTGGCCTCCTCACCAAGTTCGTTCTCAAAATCACGAAGGAGACGATGCTCATACTCCGCAACCTGGCGTTCGATGGCGGTCACCGCCTCGCGGCGCGCGGCTCTTTCCGCATCAACCCGTTTTTCCTGCTCAGCATTGGCCACCAGCGCACCAATCAGCATTCCTGCGAAGGCCCCGGCTCCGGCTCCAATGGCAGCCCCGTTACCTCCTCCAGCCATGGCGCCGATTCCAGCGCCCGTGGCCGCACGCACTGATCGAGGCCAACCGGCTATCGATGGTCTGCTTGGTGGCGATCTGCTTGTCCCGGGAGTTGATCAGTTCGCTTTGGGAGCGTAGCAGGGCGGGTGGGGGTTGGGAGGCCTCCCGGACAAAAATGGACTCCAAGGCGGGTATCCGGGTCAGCGTCAGGAGGTCAGCGCGGGTCGCCTTCCAAGTTCCCAAGCTCTTTTCCGCATGACGCAGAGTCCATCCTCCCTCCATGGTGGAGCCGGCGGGAAAAACGGTTTTTTGGCCGGCCAGATCGAAAACCTTGCCCGGCGGAAGGTCGTAGGCGTAGATGCCTTTTGGGTAGAGGCGTGTTTGGTTGGGGTGAAGACCCTTTTCCAGGCTGATTGGGACAACCGGAACCAAGAGAATGTCTTCCTTGGCCCTGAGGGAGACGGTGTAGTCGACCGTGACACCGTCCTCCGTCACGGTCAAGCATCGGGGAGCGATGGCGGTCAATTCAACCTGCTGGGGCAGGCGCCGGAGCAAAACCGCCCGTGCCAATCCCTCGGGCGGAAGATTTTTCCAGCGGTTCCACAGACCCAAGGTGGAATCTTTCCTCTCTGCAGGTGGGGGAAGAAGGGGAAAGGCGGGGGCGTTTTGATTGGCGGCATTTTTGGAAAGATTGCGGAGGGAGGCACTCCAGAGGGCGTAATCGGCCTGCAAAACCTGGGGCGTTCTGACCTCGTCGTCATTTTTGGAGAAAGAAGATCCCGTATAAAGATAGAGTAGGATCGATCCTGCTATCAGCAGGCTGGCGGTTCCCAAGCCCAGCAAGAAAACGGGTTTTTCCCAAGGTTTTTTCGGGAGGGGGGAAGGCACCTTTTCACCCTCACGATTCGCCGGTGGGATGGAGGGTTGGATACGCCTGGGCGGACCAGAACGAAACATAGTTTTATTTAGGCCGAATGTTTACGGCGAGGAAGAGCAGGCTGGCATTGTGGACACCAACAGGAGGTTCTTCCTCCCACCGAACCCCGGGCCAAAGTCTTCTTGCATCTTGGGCACCGTCCACCGGATCTCCATCGGTAAAGGAAAAGCCAGCTTGCCGGAGGGTCAGATCCGTCCCGGCCGATCGTTTGCATCGCCACGCGGGAAATTTTTTTAATACAAAAATGGAGGCGTTGAATTTCGCCACAACCCAGTTTGCCGGCTTTCCGTTTTGGATGAAGGCGGGCTTGCCATAAAATCTCATCCGCCATCCAGTTTCCTATGCCCGGAAAACTGTCTTGCCGAAGGAGAAGGGCCTTGAGCGGGGTTCTCCCACGTCGTTGGCAAAAGGATGCCATCTGTGGGAGGTTAAATCCCGGGGAAAGGATGGCGGGAGGAATTCGGTTCCACCATTCAGGGGGTTCGCGGGAGGTTTGAAAACGGATTCGGCCAAAAAGCCGTGGATCCTGATACACCAAGGAGCATTGGCCAGTCCTCAAAACCAGATGATCATGGGAACCTGGGGAAAAGGAGCGGGACCGGGCCAAAAGTTTGCCGGTCATCCCAAGGTGGATACCCAACCAACCATCCCGTCCGAAGCGAAAAAGCATCTGTTTGCCGTGGGCCTCGGAGGAGATCATGGTTTTTCCTTGGATCTGGCGAATCAGGGTCGAGGGAGATACTCCGCGGAAAACCCGTTTGCCCCGATGGATGTGGATTAAGCGGATTTTCTTGCGCAGTCCCGGATTCCACTGTCTCCGAAAAAATTCCACCTCGGCCAGCTCGGGCATCCCCGAAGATTGAACCCCTTTGCACGGGGCACAAGTTTCTGTTGGAAGGGATTGTGGAACAACATCCTAGCCATGGAATCAGGACTTGGTCGCAGAACCGTTTCCGCTACTTTTTGGGAATGGCCGTCAAGTTAACCGGACACCAAGTCGAGGTTGTCTTGTCCACCTTGGACGGATGGGTCCAAGCCGGGGCAAAAATTCAAAGGGTTTACAAGTTTCCTGACTTCATCGCTGCGGCCATGTTTGTTGCAGGAGTCAATCTCGAGGCGGAGAAAATGAACCATCACCCGGACCTTTGGCATAGCTTCAGCACAGTGAAAATCGAGCTGACCACGCATGACGTCGAGGGGGTCAGCGAGCTGGATGTTCGTATGGCCAAAAAACTGGATATCCGCGCCCGGTTGTTGGCAGAAAAAAGCTGACTTATGCCAAAGACGGCCCTGATCACCGGCATCACCGGGCAAGACGGCTCTTATCTCGCGGAGCTGTTGCTTTCCAAGGGGTACGAGGTGCA
>RHAF01000058.1 GCA_010028775.1 Verrucomicrobiota bacterium
CGCCATCCCAGTTCTTGCCAGAATTTCAAGGCATCCCAGGATCGGCCGAACCGGTCCCTCACGCTCTCCGCCACCTCCCTTAACCCCAAAACTCCGTGTCGGATGTAAAAGGAGAGATGCGAGACGTTGCCATGCAGCTTGTTTCTCGTCCCCGCATAACCCTGAACCAAGAACCTCTCCAGAGCCTCCCTTCCCGCCCTTCGGCCACCCACGAATGGGGACGGATGGGCATTATCGGGTGATTCCTCGTACAAACCCACCAAAGCCTCCGCCAACTGGCGGGCCACCTCCTTACGACCACCCGAAAATCCTTCCAATTTCATCTGAATCAGTGCTGACAACCGCAGAACCTAGATGTGAATAACTTTGGAAGAAACTTGCACCTCATCTGTTTCAATTATTGGTGATCAACAACTTTGAACAAGATCGGATATCTTGATAACTCTGTGCGAATAAGAGGCAGGGGCAAGCAGTTCGCCGCTTGCCCGATCGATTCATGCCAAATTTTAGGCCAAATGCTTTCCATCGGCCGACCAACAAGCGGCTCAGTCCTGCCTAAATCTTCACCACTCGAACCGATGTGATGTCCTTGTCGGCCAAAATCTCCTTAAGCACGGCATCGCTTGGCGCGGAATCCAGGTTCAAAACGCTCAAGGCTTTGGACCCCGGGGCACTGCGGCTCAGGGTCATACTGGCAATGTTCACCTTGCGGTCCTTGTTTTCCATCAATAGCAGAAATCCCTCCGGCCGGGCCTCCATCCATTGGTCATTGATCCGGACAATGTGCGGACTCGTTCCAAAAAACGTCCCGCTCACTTCGGCCTCTTTTCCGTCCTGGCCTGCGCGGACGGAGATCAGTTCGGAGTATTCTCCCGATTCGGTCTGCTTCGTCTCGGAAACCTTCAATCCCAGGTTGGCCGCCATTTTGGGCGCGTTCACCTCGTTGACGTCAGAGCCGCCTGCTCCGAACAAAAACCCCTTCAGAATGCTGCGCGTCAGCGGGGTCGTATCCTCTTCCCCGATTTTGCCGGCATAGCTGATGGTCAACCGGTCGCACCGGGCCGGGGCAATCTGCGAAAGCATCCGCCCAAGGCGGAAGCCGAAATCAATCTGCGGTCGCAGCTTGGCCATGGTCCGCGCGTCCACGCTGGGAATGTTCACCGCGTTGCGCACCGCCCCCTCCGTCAGATAATCCCGGATCGCCTCGGCAATCTCGATCCCAACACTCTCCTGCGCCTCCGCCGTGGAAGCTCCGAGGTGCGGGGTCAGAATGATCTTCTTGTTCTTTCGCAGCGCATGGTCCGCCGCCAAGGGCTCCTCCTCGAAGACATCCAAGGCGGCCCCCCCCACCTGCCCCGCCTCGATCGCCTTGAGTAGAACCGACTCCGCCACCAGGCCTCCCCGGGCGCAGTTCACGATCTTCACTCCCTTGCGGCAAAGTTTCAGGCGCTCCTCACTGAGAATTCCCTTGGTCTCCTCCGTCATCGGCAGGTGCATCGTGAGAAAGTCACAATGCGGGAGCAGATCCTCCACTCGGTCGATCAGTTCGACCTGCAGGCTTCGAGCCTTAGCCGCCGACAAGTAAGGATCATAAGCCATTACCCGCATGCCGAAGGCAATGGCCCGTCGGGCCACCTCGCCGCCGATCCGCCCCATGCCCAAAATGCCCAGAGTCTTACCGTTCAGCTCCGTTCCCTGAAAACTTTTCCGATCCCACTGCCCGGCAGACATCGATGCGTAGGCTTGGGGCAAATGGCGTGCCAATCCCAACAAAAGGGTGAAGGCCTGCTCCGCCGTGCTGATGGTGTTGCCGGCGGGAGTGTTCATTACCACCACCCCTTTTTCCGTGGCGGCATCCACATCGACGTTATCCACCCCCACTCCTGCGCGACCCACCGCCCGGATGGTCGGGCAACCTTGCAGGACCGCCTTGCTGACCTGAGTCTGACTCCGGACGATCAGAGCGTCACACCCCTTGAGCTTTTCCAACAGCTCTTTTTCCTTGAGGGTCGGACTTTCGATGACCTCAATTTGGGGGCAGGACTTTAAAACATCCACCCCGCTGGGCGAAACCCCGTCGGTGACAAAAACCTTGAATTTACCAGCCATCGGGAAGGTCTAGCAGACCCTTCGGCAAGGGCAACGCTACGGGTTATTTCTTGGCGGGCTTTTCGGACGCCGGGGCTTGCGGGGAAGGAACTCGGGCCGAGATTCCCTCCGGCAGACCCTGTCCCGGAGGCACCCCGGGAGGCATCATCCCTGGGGGAAACGGGGGCATCCCCTGCTGCATCATCCGATTTTCCATTGGCACCACCGGACGACGCATCACCGGCGCTTGGGGAGGGTGACTCACCAGGATCACCTGGCAAACGGCAATCGTGACCAGGCTGATCGCCACCAACGCCATGCAGACTTTCACGTATCGTTCAGGTCGAACAAGCGTCTCTTGATTCATATTTCAAAATTACACTCCCAATCCATTTCCCGCAAACCGCTCTTTCCAGAACCTCACATCTGTTTTAGGCTATCGACCTTATCCACGGCTAGGTAGCTCAGTTGGTAGAGCAGAGGACTGAAAATCCTCGTGTCGGGGGTTCAATTCCCTCCCTAGCCACATCTCTTTGGCCTGTTAGGTGTTTAGTTTTTAGGAATGAAGAGAACCTACAAGTTTTCGGGATTTCTCCATGACCAAAGACCAGAAACCTAACTCCCTAAACGGGTTCGCTTTTTGCCGATTTTTCGGCATTCTCAGGCCATGAGAGTTCTCGTCACCGGCATGATCGCAGGCATGGACGATGCCGACTACATCCGGCGCGTGGTCGCCCTCGGTCAGCGCAACCATCGCGATATCAAGGTCTACAACACCGTTGAGGATTTCACCAAAGCCGGCAAAAAACCCCTCGAACGCCTCCTTGGAACAACCGACTATGTTTTCGAGCTCACCCGCGAAAAAGAGTACGAAAAAATCGGGTACGACATCCAGCGGCACAATTATCAGGATGTCATCATCCGTGCCCCTGCCACGGTCGAGTGGAACCGGATCAACCGCAAGTTCAAGGACCAGCGCGTTCTTCGCGATTTCATCAAACCCGACCTCATCGTCACCCTGATCGATGCCGAATGGGCCATCAAACAGAAGCTGGATACCCTGCAGGCGGCTGATCCCTTTCTCATCGCCCTCAAGCAGCGCAACCACACCCTCTACGACATCCTCTCCTGGATGAACGAGGAGGTCAGCCTATCGGAGGACTGGGCCCGTTACATGGGCGTCCCACATTACGTCATTGCCGTCGGCGAACCGCCGGAGGCGCTCTACAAGCTGGTCACCCATCCCAACCCCTGGGTCGTCTACGCCAGTTACTCCATGAGCTATGGCACCCCTGAAAAACGGCAGGAGATCAACCAGATCATCCACCGCCTCCGCAAATACGCCGTGATCGTCGATCCGCAATCCATCGAGATCGGCACAAACTTTGAGGGTGTCCCCGCGGGTGACCGGGAATCCATTTATGCCTACACCGTCCATCGCGACCTTCACTGGTATGTCGGCAAGGTGCACGCCGTGGTTGCCATCCACCCTTATCCCGAACGACCCCCACTCTCCACCGGAATGATGGACGAATTGGGCCACGCCCGGGACTACATGAAAGCCCGTTATATGATTTTTCCTCGCGGCGGGTTTAGCCCCTTCACCACCGATTCTTACATCGAAAAAGGCCACCTCTTTGAGACAGCTGATGAGTTCTTCCACTATCTCGACACAGTTGAAAAAAGACCCCAGTTCAACGACGAACTGACCCTTCAAGCCGAATTTTTCAGGGGGCATTGATGACGGCCGCGGCGAGGCGCGGCCCGACAAACACATGACACTCCCTTTCTCGACCCCTACGTTAATTTCTGATAACGTTAGGCGATGTCCTTGATCTCAAGAATTCTGGATACGGCCGCCGGGCTACACCTGGGCCCCCCGGAGATGCGGCGGTACGCACGCCATCTGATCATGCCCGAGGTGACAGTCGAGGGTCAGCGCAAGCTAAAGGCGGCACGCGTGCTGGCCATCGGCACGGGGGGACTGGGATCCCCCCTTCTCGCTTATCTAGCGGCCGCCGGGGTGGGACGCCTCGGCATCGTCGATTTCGACCGGGTGGATGAGTCCAACCTTCAGCGCCAGATCATTCACCGGCAGACGACCATCGGACACCCCAAGGTCGAATCCGCCCGCAAAACCATCCAGGAGATCAACCCCCACATCGAGGTGGAGACTCACGAGATCGCCCTGCGCTCGGACAACGCACTCGAACTTTTCCGTCCATACGACGTGGTGGTGGACGGCACGGACAACTTCCCCACCCGCTACCTGGTCAACGATGCCTGTGCTCTTTTGGGAAAACCGAACGTCTACGGATCCATCTTTCGTTTTGAAGGGCAATGCACCGTCTTTTGGGCGGAAAAAGGGCCCTGTTACCGCTGTCTCTACCCCGAACCCCCGCCTCCCGGCAGCGTGCCGAGTTGCGCCGAGGGCGGCGTGCTGGGAATCCTTCCGGGCGTCATCGGGGTTCTGCAGGCGATCGAGACGGTAAAATTGATCCTCGGCATCGGCGATCCCCTCATCGGACGGCTCCTCCTTTTTGATGCCCTCAAGATGAGGTTCAAGGAAATGAAACTCCGTAAGAACCCCGAATGCCCGATGTGCGGAAAGAACAGGACCATCACGGGACTGATTGATTATGAACAATTCTGCGGAGCCCCTGCTCGGGAGGGTCCCACCCACCAGGAAGGCCCCAAAGTGCCGGAAATTTCGTGTGCCGAACTGAAAAAGAGGATCGATTCACGCAAACCCTTCTTCCTGCTGGATGTCCGCGAGCCTCATGAGTACCAGATTTCGAAAATTTCCGGCTCCACTCTCATCCCGCTGGGCGAATTGCCGAAACGCTGGCATGAAGTTCCCGCCGACCAGGAGATCGTTCTACAGTGCAAGGCGGGCGTCCGCAGCGCCAAAGCCCTTCTCTTTCTTCAACAGCAGGGTTTCAAGAATCTGCTTAACCTGAAGGGCGGCATCGATGCCTGGTCCGAGGAGATTGACCCGTCCCTCCCCCGGTATTGAGAAAGCTTCGCCTGGTTGCTGTCCTGCTGCTCCTGGCCATTGTCCAGGGTTGGTCGGAGGGCTTGGCCAAGCTCAAAATCGGAAGCCATGAGTTGATTGTCGAACTGGCAGTTTCTGACCAGGAACAGGCAACCGGTCTTATGAACCGCACTTCCCTGGGGACAGATCAGGGAATGCTCTTCGTCTTTGATGAACCCAAAGAGGCCTCCTTCTGGATGCACAACACCTCAATCCCCCTCGATTTGGCCTATCTGGACAGTCGCGGCGAGATTTTGGAAATTGTTCCCCTGGTCCCTTTCGAGGAAATTCCGGTAAGGAGCAAATCCAACAAAGTTGCTTACGCCCTGGAGACCCACCGCGACTGGTTTGCCAGTCGGGGTCTGAAAGCCGGTGCAAAGATAGAGGGCCTACCCAGCCGTTAATTTTAACCCCAAATCTGCCGATCCAAAGTCCGGTACTGGATCGCCTCCGCCAGATGGTCCAACTCGACCGACTCGCAACCCGCCAGATCGGCAACCGTTCTGGCCACCTTTAAAATTCGGTCCAATGCCCTGGCGCTCAGGCTCAGATCGGTCATCGCGCTGGCCAGAAGACTTTTGGCCTCTTGATTCAGGGGCACGGTTTTACGCAGCTCCTTGGGTCCCATCTGGGAATTGGCGTAGATCCGGGATCCCTGACCAAAACGGGTTCGCTGGACCTCCCGGGCCTTTTCCACTCTTTCCCGAATCGTTTCCGACCTCTCTCCCGGCTCTGCGGATAAAAGCGCTTCATGCCTCAAGGCGGGCACCTCAAGATGAAGGTCGATCCGGTCCAAAAGCGGACCGCTGATTTTGTTCAGATACTGCCGCGATGCCTGACCTCCGGGTCGTGACTCCAGGGTGCCCCGTGGGGTCGGATTCATGGCCCCGACAAACATAAACCGGGCAGGAAATGTCATGGTCCCAGAGGCACGCGAAATCGTGACCTCCCCATCCTCGAGAGGTTGCCGTAAAACTTCCAGAGCCGAACGACGAAACTCCGGAAGTTCGTCCAGGAAAAGGACTCCGTTGTGGGCGAGACTTACCTCCCCCGGAGCCGGTTGGGCCGATCCGCCGATTAGCCCGATATCCGAGATGGTGTGGTGGGGACTGCGAAAGGGCCGGTCCATGACCAACGATTCGTTGGATTTTAGGAATCCTGCCACGCTGTGGATCCTCGTTGTTTCAAAGGACTCCTCCATGGTCATTCGGGGAAGAATTCCAGGCACCCTCTTGGCCAACATACTCTTGCCCGAACCAGGCGGACCGATCATCAGTAGATTATGGTTTCCCGCAGCGGCAATTTCCAACGCCCGCTTCACCGTCTCTTGTCCCTTGACCTCGCTAAAATCCGCCACCTTTGCTTTTCGGTTGTTGGCGCCGATGGAATTGTTGGAACACGTTTTTTCCATCATCGGAGGGTGGAGTTTCCCCTCCACCAGATCCGCCGCCTCGCGCAGATCCCGCACAGCCACCACCCGAACCCCCTCCACCACCGAGGCCTCGGCAACATTCAGATGAGGAACGATCAACCCCTTCACCCGACAACTCCTCGCCAAAAGGGAGATGGCCAAGGTTCCCCGGACCGGACGAACCTCTCCATCGAGCCCCAATTCCCCGATCACCATCCACTCCGCCAATCGGTCCCGATTGATCAGACCCGCACAAGCCAATAGCCCCAACGCGATCGGAAGATCGAAACTAGGTCCGGCTTTTTTCAGATCCGCAGGAGCGAGGCTGGCGGTGATAAAACCTTCCGGCACATAGTAACCGCTGTTGTAGATGGCCGCCTTGACCCGTTGGCGGGACTCTTTCACCGCCGTGTCCGGTAAACCCACCACGACAAAGTTTTCCTTTCCTCCCCCCGCATCCACTTCGACCTCAACCGGCAAAGCTTCCACCCCGACCACGGTCGCAGACCAGGTGCTGGCGAAATTTTTCATCGGCTCCAGTGAAAACCGGCATCCTGCAGGCAGAACGCCCCCCGGATCCACCGCACCCGAGGAACACAACCGGGGTCATAAATCACCTCCACGATATCGAACCGCACCGGAGGCGGACGGCCCGCCAGCTCACGTAGGTATGCGTTGGAGGTGGAGATAATCTTCCTCTGTTTGGCCCAGGTCACCGAGTGTTCCGGCGCCATTCTCGCTGCCGCATGCCGTGTTTTCACCTCCACCATGACCAGCTCGTTGCCTTGCCGGGCGATCAGATCGATCTCCCCTCCACGCGCCTGAAAGTTCCTGACCAGAATCTTTAGCCCGTTCCTGACCAAATGCCGGGCGGCGACCGCCTCGCCATAACGCCCCGCCAAGCGGGTGCTTTTCCATTCAGGCCAAGGGCGCAGATCTAATGCGGAGAAAAGACCGACGATGAATCGGACAAGGCCCGTGCTCAGCCAAGGCGCGGAGATGAGACGCCGTGCCGTACCCCTGATTCGTAGCGAATCCATACTGGGGATATAACCGGGAAAAACCGAAAAGGATGCGGTCTCGGGTAACTTTTGCCACCACGGAGGCTGCGGCGATGGAGGGGCACAGGCCATCCCCCTTGACCACGCCGATGTGATCCCTGCCCAAGTGCCGGGCCTGGGGGCCGTCCACCAACACCACCCCGTCAAAGTTCCCCAAGGCCTCCAAGGCCCTCTTCATGGCCATCTGGCTGGCCACGAGAATATTGTGTTCCTCGATTTCCTCCACGGTGGCCTCCCCCACGGACCAACGGCCGTGCTCCCCCGAGGTCAAAAGTGCGTACAAGTGCTCCCGTTTTTTGGGGC
>RHAF01000059.1 GCA_010028775.1 Verrucomicrobiota bacterium
CACTTTTCCCACCCCCGTCACCAGGTAGACCAACCCTCCCAACAGGTTCCACATCAGGATGACGGCGAATCCGCCCAGCGAGATGGCCACACTCTGTGCCGGCGCCACCCCAAAAACCCCCAGAAAAGTCGCAAAGGCAGCTTCTCGCAGGCCCAACCCGTTCCACGTGACCGGTAGCACCGTCACCATCATCACCATGGGAAGAACCGAGGCCAGCTGCCAGAAATTGGCCTCCAGATGGACCGCCCGCGAGACGGTAAAAAAGAGACAGACCAACAGAAGCTGGGAAAGGATGCTCAACCCCAATCCTGCACCCGCACCCACCGGATGAGTCAGACAAAGGTGACACGCCCGCGCCCCTTCTCCAGCCACCCTCCTCCACCCCGTGACCCCGTCCCGCACCAACCATCGGCTGGCCAACGGGCTTGCCAGGAGGAATAGAATCACCCCAAGGAGACACACCACGATCAAAAAAGCCGTCGCCCCGGCATGCGTCACCGGATGGTCATTCAACTCCCCCCACCGGGGAACAATCAAAAACGCCCCCACCAGCACTGTGGCGGTCAACCCAAGAACCCTCTCCAATAGAATCGAGACCACCGCCGCCGCCCGGGCACGGGGTGCATCCCTTGCCGCCCAATAGGCCCTCATGACATCCCCTCCCATGACCCCCGGCAAAATGCTGTTAAAAAAAAGCCCCGAAAAGATCAGCTGGGCTGAGCGTCCCCATCCTACCGCCGCTCCGGCCACCTCCAACAGGATGTGCCAACGTAAAATCGAGACCACGACGATTCCTCCATAGGTGGCCACCGCCAACACCACCCATCCTGCCCCCGCCCCGCGGACGATTTGCCCGAATTCCGACCAATTCAGCTTGGAGGCCAAATACCCGCCCCCGACCACCGTAACCAGGATCCGCAGGATCCAGCCCAACCATGACTTATTTTCCTCCTTCACAGGATGGAGGTCCGGTTCAGCGGGACACGTAACCGTGGTGAGATCACCTTTATGGGCGGCGAATTAAAGCAGCCCCCGGTTCCTCAACTCCCGGACATGTTCGCCCCCCGAGGTGAGAACCATGTCTAGAGCGAACTTGAGCAGACACACCTCCCACCCCTCATCCACCCCGGTGAGGACGGCCGCCAGGGGATCTCCCTTGGCCTCCACTTCGTCCCTGACCCGGGCGGATACCTCGTTCAGCGCCCCAGTCACGTCGTACCGCCGGGTCTCATCCTTACGGAAGGTAAAGCCGTACTTCAGCACCGCGATTTGGGAGGCAAATTGACTGACCGCATCGGCGTATTTCTCCGCCTTCTCGCCAAATCCCTCCAGCAGGAGCTTGGCAAAGTGCTCCGGAGTCACCAGTTCCGGCTTGTGGGCGTGAATCCGTCCCTCGCGGATCCGCATCCGGTTCACACTGTCCATCTCCTCGGTGATGAGATGGTAGTTCAAAACCGTGGTCCCGAAGGTCTCCAACCTCTTCTGCGGGGGCAGGATGACCCGGGTGTTCTCCAGGGCATAATGAAAATCATCCGGATTCATGACTTCCTACCTTGGCCGACTTTGGGCCCATTTCAAACCCCCATCCTTCCCCTTCATACCAATCTTAATCCTAATCCAACTTGGAAAATCGGATCCGTTCCCTGTAAATTGAGATATGGCCACTTACATCTATGAAACCATCCCCACCAAACCCGGGGAGTACCCGGAGCAATTCGAATTTCAGCAGTCGATGAATGATCACCCTTTGACCCGGCACCCAAAAACCGGACAACCGGTTCGTCGAATAATCAGCGGGGGCTTGGGGATCATTGGGACCGGCAAAAACAGCGGTCCTTCGCCCTCATCAGGCCATGGCTGTGGATCCGGCTCCTGCGGTTGCGGGCACTAGACCGAGTAAACCACCGCCCGCATCACCGCCTCCTGCACCTCCGCCACCGATTTGGACACGGCTTGGCCGATCAGATCCATTTTGGAAACCTCGGCGATTCTATGGCTGTTCTTGAGGATCTCGGCATCCGTGTAAATCGTGCGCAGCAACTGGCAGGCACTGGCCAGACTGATCAACACCACGTCCCGCGGGGAGGGAATCTCGCCTTGGTCGATCACCGCCCGGATCCGCGCCCGCACCTCCCTCTCCTCCCGGTCCTCAAGCATGGGATAACGTCGCCCGGGAATCACCCATAGGATCTTTTTTTCCTCCTTTTTCAGGATTCCCCGGGAAACCAGCTTGTCCAACGCCGCCTGCCGCAATCTTTCCCCTTCCGAGGACAGGACTCCCACCCAATATTTGGCGTCTTTTCTGTCCTTCGCCGCGACAATCTCCTTGAGGATCGGATCAAGCAGGCCATCTCCGAGGGGCTTCGGATCGATCAATGTCAAATGCTTGAGGTCGGTGTCGATCCGGTTTTGGAACGCCAGTTCCAGCAGGGCCGCGCCCGCCAGGGCCTGATCCAAAGCCAGCGGCGGAAGATCAACGAACTTTCCCGACTTGTCATCCAAAGCCAGCAGGACGATCTCCTCCACAAAGGTCAGCATAAATGCATCATTCCCCCATCGGGCGATAAAACAAGGCATTCCTTCCTTTAGGATCACCATCCCCTGACATATCCTGATCGGGTGAATCTTATCTGGATTCTAGGAGATCAACTTCTCACCGATCACCCATTGCTGCGTGGCGTCTCAAAGCATCGTTGCGTCGGCATGATCGAGTCCTCCCCGCGCGCCCATCACCTCCGCTATCACCAACAAAAGCTGACCTTCCTCTACTCCGCCATGCGTCACCACGCCGCATTTCTCAAAAAAGAGGGACACCAAGTACTCTACCATTCCCTATCCGATTCACCCCGGCAGGCCGGATACGCTGAAGTTTTGTCTGCATGGATCCGGAAACACAAAATCCGGGAAATCCACCTTCTCGACCCCAACGAGTACGACACCCAACACGCCCTTCCCGCCCTGGCCAAAAAACTGGGGGTTCCCATCCAAACCCACCGCAGTCCACAGTTTCTTGTTTCCCGGGAGGATTTCGCCGCTTGGGCCGGCACCAAAAAACACCTGCTGATGGAGTCTCACTATCGCCGGCTCCGCGTCCAACACGGAATCCTCATGGACTCCAAGGGCCAACCGGAGGGCGGGCACTGGAATCTGGATGACCAGAACCGCCGGACCTTTCGCGAATTTGCACGGGAGAAACCCAAAATCCCGCCCTTACCTGCCCATGACACCGATCCTGAGACCCGCAAGGTTGCCGCCGAGGTGGCTAAATATTTCCCGGACCATCCGGGTAAGGCCGCTGACGTTTGGATTCCCCCCACCCGGGAAGGCGCCTTGGAATGGCTTCGGAACTTCATCCGGTTGCGCTTGGGCCTGTTCGGTCCCTGGGAGGACACCATGGTGGAGGGAGAATCTGTGCTTTTTCATTCCGTCCTCTCACCTTTCCTCAATCTGGGGCTACTCACTCCTCTGGAATGCATCCAAGCCGCGGAAAAAGCCTACCGCGATGGCAAGGCTCCCCTCAATTCGGCGGAAGGATTCATCCGTCAGATCCTTGGATGGCGTGAATTCATCCACGGCCTCTACTGGCTGAAAATGCCCGAATACAGGAAAGTGAACTACCTCGGAGCCCACCGCCCCCTACCGCGCTGGGCTTATGACGGCCAAACCGAGATGCGATGCGTCTCCCAGGCGGTAACCGGGGCTGTCGATCGCGCCTATAACCACCACATCCAACGCCTCATGGTCCTGGGAAACTATTTTCTCCTCGGCGGGTATGAGCCCTCCGCCGTCCTCCGATGGTATTCGGAAATGTATCTCGACGCCTATGACTGGGTCATGGTGCCCAATGTTCTGGGGATGATTCTTTTTGCCGACGGGGGTTGGTTTGCCACCAAACCCTATGCCGCCGGGGCGGCTTACCAGGAAAAGATGGGCAACCACTGCGCCTCCTGCCGTTTTAAACCCAAGGAAAAAGAGGGTTCGGACGCCTGCCCGTTCCACTTCCTCTACTGGAATTTTTTCGGGGAACACGCTGCCAAATTCCGTTCCAACCCGCGTATCGGAATGATGGTCTCCATATGGGAGAAAAAATCTGCTTCAGAGAAGGAGAGGATCCGGGCATCCGCTCGTAAATTCCTGGAGGCTCAGGCTTGAAATCCGCTTCCCTCGTTCCTCTCCTCCTGACTCTCGTTCTGGGCATGGCCCTGGGATATGGACTGGCTCTGACCACCCGTCCCGCTTCGCTCGTAATCACCAACGATTCAATCGATCCGGAGACGATCGAACCACAAATCTCTCCCAACCCCAGCCCGACGGATTTCGAGTCCGGAGTCCCGGAAAAGACCCAGGATCGCTCCCGCCAAGCTCGTGATGTTGCCTCACTAAACCTGGAGCAGATCAAAGGCAGGATTGCCGCCTTGGCTGGATCCCCCGTCACCCGCGAAACGGATCGCACCTTGCAAAAATATGTCGAGCGTTGGGCCCAATTGGATCCAGCAGGAGCCTCCGCTTACGCCTCCCAATCGGTGGCTCAGGGATCCCCTGATTCCCTTCTCACGGCAGCCCTGAAAATCTGGGCCAACACCAGTCCGAAGTCCGCTTCGGATTGGGCTGCCCAACTCTCATCCCAGGAGCTCAGGGAAAGTTCCATCCGTCAGATTTACCAAACTTGGTCAAAAACGGATCCCGCCACGTCCGCGCAAAATATCCCATCCCTCCCCCCGGGGTCGGCAAGAGAGACGGCCGTTGCCACCGTGGCTGGCAACTATGCCAAGTCCGACCTCTCTCGGGCCTTGTCCTGGGCCACGGGTTTGCAGGGAGCCATGCGCGAACAAGCCGTGCAGGGTGTCCTCGAGCAATGGACCCGGAATGATCCGATGGCGTCGGCAAAGTGGCTGTTAAAACAGCCGGCACAGATCCAGTGGGCCGCGGTCTCCAAAGTCGCCAAGGATTGGACCCGCCGAGATCCCATGACCGCCCTGGCCTACGCCACCTCGATGTCCGGCCCCTCTGCCGGATCGGCCATGGTTTCAGGCCCCGTCCAGCGCCGTTTCCTCGAGGCAACCCTCGGCACGCTCATTGCATCCGACCCGCGCGCTGCGGCTGCCTGGTTGTCCACCCAGACGGGGTCCGCCTACTTCGCCAACTCCGCCGGGTCCGTCGCAGGACGTTGGGCCTCCTTTGATCCGGTCCAGGCCGCTTCCTGGTCCCAGCAAATCACCGACCCCAAGATCCGGGATAACGCCGTCTCCTCCGTCGCAGGATCCTGGGGCCGTAGTGATCCGGCCGCCGCCGCCGCCTGGCTGGTAACCCTGACCGATCCCGCAATTCGCAACGCCGCGGTCGCCGCCTATACCCGCAGCATCACCCCTTATGATCCGCCCACCGCCGCCCAGTGGGCCATGAGCATCACGGATCCAAAATTGAAAAAGGCAGCCGTGCAGGAAGTCCTTAAAAACTGGAAACGCTACGATCCGGCGGGCGCGACCATCTTTTCCAAATCATACAATCCATGAACGGCTCTCGCGGAGGTGCGAGAAGGCCTGCAGTAGGTCTTACTAAGGTCGTCCTGCCGGCGGCCCGGAGCGATTCCAAGGCATCTTGGCCAGAACCAGCCCCATGCCACACCAGTCGGTGATGCCCGCAAAGATCAGGCCGGCTCCGACCAAACCGCTGAGAAAAACCCACAGGGGATTGACCCAGAAACCCAGCAGGATGCCGGCCAGCACCATCGTTCCTGCCCCAATCCGCACCTGACGCTCGATGGAAATCATGCCCTTGCCCCGCACCACCGGCAGGCCGGCCGCCTCCCAAGCCTGGGTTCCCCCCTCCACCACCAAGCAGTGGGGAATTCCCTCCGCATGAAATTTCTCGGCGGCTTTTCGGGCCCGGTTCCCGCCGGCACACAGGAGAATCACGGGTTGCCGCTCGCCGATTCCCATTTCCGCCGCGACCTTTCGGGGCTGCAACTTATCCAGGGGCACAAGCTTTGCGCCGGTTGCGTGAACCGACCGAAACTCCGCCGGAGAGCGCACATCCAAAAGGCAAAGGGCCTCCCCTTTTCGCCGACGCTCCTCGGCCTCGCTGGGTCGGATTAGGGCAATTCCCATATCATGACTTTGGAGGAGTTGCCTTGGATGGGCAACCTTCGGGCGATACTTTTGACCGTGCTCCTCGCCTTTCATAAACCGTACGGGGTTCTCTCCCGATTCACCTCTGACGGCTCTCCCCACCGCACCTTGGCGGATTTTGGTTTTCCCAAGAACGTCTACCCTCTCGGTCGTCTGGATGCCGACTCGGAGGGACTTCTTCTCCTCAGCGATGAACCCGGCCTGAACACCCGCCTACTCGATCCGGAGGCTGGTCACTCCCGAACCTACTGGGCGCAGGTGGAGCGGATCCCCTCCGACGAAACCCTGCAAAAACTCTCCCGGGGTGTGGAAATCGGCACTCACTCCACCCGCCCGTGCCGTGCTTGGAAATTGGATCCCCAACCGATTCCTCCCCCAAGAAATCCCCCGATCCGCTACCGAAAAAATGTGCCTGAGTGCTGGATCAGTCTCGAATTGACCGAGGGAAAAAACCGGCAGGTCCGTCGGATGACCGCGGCCGTTGGTCACCCCACCCTGCGGCTGATCCGGATGGGCATCGGCCAACTCGATCTTGGGGATCTGAAGGCGGGAACCTGGAGAGAACTCAGTCTGGCCGAACGCCACCTTGTCCTGAAGGAGTGACTCCCCTTCTGCAGGCGTCACTGCAGAACTTCACCTTTCCCCAGTCCCGCGCCCACTTTTTCCTCCATCGGAAGGGCCGCCCGCAATGGACACACTGTTTTTCCGGCAGGTTCTCCTTGGCCAAGGCCCGACCGGAACGTCGCACGCTTAGCGGACCGCGGCCCAGACCCGGTGGACGTCGTCATGATCCTCCAGGCCCTGGAGAAACAGTCCCACCTCGCCCCGCTGCTCGTCGGAAAGCTCGGGATAGTTCTTCGGCACATATCCCTGCTCGCTGGTCACCACAGTCCAACCGTTCTTTTTCAGCCAGTCCGCCACCCCATGCACCGCCGCCCGGTCCGAGAGAAACCTCGCGCCGCACGTCCCTTCGGGGATGTCGTCGTTTTGCCCGTGGGTCAGGGTTTCCACCTCGTTGGCACCCGCCTCGATCGCCGTAGCCTCCCGGTCTGTCTCGGCCTGGGGATGATGCGCCTCGACAATCCCCACCTGGTCAAAGAGGAATTTATTGCTTCCCGAGGAGCCTAGGGAACCTGCCTTGAAAAGAACCCGGATCTCCGGTGCCGTGCGGTTGTGGTTATCGGTATACACCTCGACGATCAACGGAACCTTGTGCGGGGCATACCCCTCAAACACCATGTGTTCCAGGCTGTCCTTTCCTCCCCCGGTTCCTGAACCTTTTTGGATCGCCCGCTCGATGATGTCCTTGGAAACACTTTCCTTACGCGCCCTTTCCAAAGCCGCCGCCAGACGCGCGTTCAGTGCGGGATCCGCACCCTGCCGCGCCGCCAGGGTGATTTCCCGGACGAACTTGCTCGTCGTCTTGGACTTT
>RHAF01000060.1 GCA_010028775.1 Verrucomicrobiota bacterium
AGGATGGCGGGGTGGTGCTGATCGACCAGCATGCGGCCCATGAGCGGATTCTCTTTGAACAGCTTTTAAGGCAGGTGGCCCAGGAGGAGGTGCATGGTCAAAAGCTGCTCTATCCCGTGACGTTGGAGTTTCCGCCTTTGCAGGCCTCGTTTTTGAAGGATCGGGTGGAGCAGTTGGGCAAGGTGGGGTTGGGCATATCTTCCATGGGCGGGAACGCCTTTTTGGTGGATGCCCTGCCTCCACGGATCCGGACCTTGGCGGTGGAGGAGTTTGTGCGGGGGGTGGTGGCGGATCTGGAGACCGGGGGAACCGGCACCCGCAAGGATCGGAAACTGAGCGAGGAGGTGATTGCCAAAACGGTCTGTCGACATGCGATCAAGGCCAACGACCGCCTGAATGAAGCCGAGGCCCTTCGCTTGATGGCTGATCTGTTGTCCTGCGAGTTGCCCTACACCTGTCCTCATGGAAGGCCGACGATGATTTTGTTGAGCAAGGCGGAACTGGAGAAAAAGTTCGGTCGGGCGGGCTGAATGGCAGGGGAGAGGATCTTTCTCGACCATGCGTCCGGCGGGCGACTTTTGCCGGCGGCGAAGGCCGCCATGGAGAAAGTCTTGGCCGAACATGGGGCGACTCCAGGCGGTGGACACCGAGAAGCGAGGGAGTCGCGGGATGTGCTCGAGCACGCCAGAAAACAGGCGGCACAATTTTTAAGAATAGAGGATGCCGACCGTGTTGTTTTCACCTCGGGTGGAACAGAGGCCGTGCAGTCGGCTCTGCGGGGCTGGGGGGAGGCCGTGGGGAAAGGAACTCTGTATGTGAGCGAGATGGAACACCCTGCGGTGGAGGCAGCGGTGCGTAAGCTGGAAAAAAGCGGGTTCGGAGTGGTGCGGGTTCCCGTGGACGCAGAGGGGAGATTGCTTTGGGGAAAGGTTAAGGTGGCGACAGCTCCCGGACTGGTTTGCGTGCATTTGGCTCATCACGACATTGGGACGGTACAGGATTTGAAACAGGCGGCTGGTTTTGCCAAGTCGGCCAAAGCGCAATGTTTCGTGGATGCAACGTTTGGCGCCGGATGGGTGCCGTTGCCGGAGGGTTTGGAGGGAATCGACCTTTTGGCGATTTCGGGTCATCGGGTCGGCGCGCCCAAGGGGTCGGGTTTGCTCTTTATTCGGTCGGGTTTTCCTTGGCGGGTTCAGGTGGAGGGCGGGAGGCAGGAGAACGACCTGAGGGCGGGAACGGAAAATCTCCCTGCGATCGCCGGATTGGGGGCGGCGTTGGAGGAGTGGGTAAAGAACGGTGAAAAGTTCCGAAAAAGCGCCAGGGAAAACCAACGGACGCTATGGGGGGAGATTCATAAAAATGTTTCAGGCACCAAACTGCATGGACCGGCACCCGGGCCGGAGAGAAACCCGGCTCATCTCGGGATCAGCTTTGCCGGTCTGGAGGCGGAATCATTGGCCTTGGTGTTGGATCGGGTGGGTGTGGCGGCGAGGGGGGGGAGCGGTTGTGTGACGAGGGAAATGAAGATTCCTCCGGCGATGAAAGCGATGGGTGCCAAACCGGAACAAGCACGTGCACTGATTCTTTTCACCTTCGGGGTCGTAACCAACGAGTCCGAACTGGCGGCAACAGCAGAGCGAGTGGAGCAGGCGGTTAGGAGGTTGAAGGAGAATCTGCCCAGTTAGATGTTGGGATTAAAATGAAGATTAGAATTTGGGGAAACCCCGAGGCGTAGCCCCGGGTTTTTTGGGGTAGGGACTCGTAGCCCTACGCGTCCCTGTTGATTATTGAGAGCTCAATGCGCTACTTGAACGGCTAAGGGTAGCCGTTCCTACCGGGTTGGATTCTGAGATAAAAACAGGCAGGATGGATGGGTGGGCACAGACGGATGGAGAGACGAGGTGATAACAAGGCTTCGGGGTGTGAAATACCCCGGCTTTAGCCGTGATATTATCTCGTTCGGACTGGTGCAGGACATGGTCATGGAGGGGTCGGATTTGAAGTTGAAGCTCAAGCTGACCACTCCCGATCCGGCGGTTCCGGAGAAGATCGGCAAAGAGATCCGGGACGCTCTCAAGGGATATGCTTTGGTGAAAAGCGTGACCCTTGAAATCGAGGTGGCACCGCCGCAGTCAACCGCCTCGACGGGGCCCCAAGGAATCGAGGGGGTGAAAAAAATCGTGGCCGTGGCCAGTGGCAAGGGAGGAGTGGGGAAGTCGACGGTGGCTGCCAACCTGGCGGTGCAAATGGCCCGGGATGGGCTGAAGGTGGGTTTATGCGACTGTGATTTATACGGACCCAGTCAGGCCCTGATGTTGGGTTGCCGGGAAGGAATCCGGGTGGAGGAGGGGACCGAGAGAATTGTGCCGGCCGAGTGTCATGGGGTGAAGTTGATGAGCATGGGAATGCTTTTGGGCGACGACAGCCCGGCGGCGTTGCGTGGACCGATGGTCACCCGGTTTACCCAACAGTTTTTAAGGCAGGTGGCCTGGGGGGAACTGGATGTGTTGGTGTTGGACCTGCCTCCGGGTACGGGGGACATCCAGTTGACGATTGTCCAGACCGTGGCTTTGGATGGTGCGGTGATTGTCACCACTCCCCAGGAGGTCGCCTTGGTGGATGCGAGAAAGGCGATTGCCATGTTTCGCAAAGTGAACGTGGCAATTCTGGGACTGGTGGAGAACATGAGTTTTTTCCTTGTGCCTGGAACCAATCAAAAACACGAAATTTTTGGTTCGGGGGGAGGGCGGCGTGAGGCCGAGAGGCAGAAGGTCTCCTTGTTGGGGGAGATCCCGCTTGATCCTGAGGCACGAAAATGCGGAGACGATGGCAAACCCGTGGTTCTGGGTCCGTCCCCCTCGGAGGCGGCGGAAATTTTCGTCCTCATTGCACAAAAGCTCAAAAAAATCCTTTTTTAACCATCAGTACGTAAGCATTTTATATTTTCATAAAATCGTAACGTCCTCCTTGCGAATTAGCCCAAAGGAGCCAAGTTGTAGAAAGATGAATGGCGCAGGACTTCCTAGTCTGGCCAGCGACCCGAATGCGGTCTTCCGCAATTCGGCCCTCTACCGCGAATTTCTTTTGGAGCGGGAGGAGATTCTCCGTCACAAGTGGTATCTCAGCGAACAGGCGGGTCATGATGTTGGATTTGAAAAGGCTCTTTTGGATTGGATCGTCAAACACCGGGCGGAATGGCGGAATCTGAGGGAAAAAGAGATCGCCAAGTCAGAATCCCGGGGATAGTTCAACCCTGACGCGTGACGCGTCCTTTAACGGGAACCTGCGAGTTCCCCAAGGAGGCGAGGATGGAAAAAAAGTTGATGGATGGGGAAGCCGTGCGCCGAGCTGTGCGCCGGATCGCCCATGAAATTGCCGAAAAACACCCCCACGGGGAAATTGCCCTCGTGGGCATTCAAACCCGCGGAGTTCCCTTGGCCCGGCGCTTGGCCCAAGAGTTTCAACAAATTGAAGGAGGGAAGGTTCTCCCGGTGGGCTCGTTGGACATCAGTTTTCATCGCGATGACCTGACGCGGAGCATCCCGGTGCCCAAGGGAACCGAGGTTTTATTCGATGTGAAGGACCGGACGGTGATCCTGGTGGACGACGTTCTCTACACCGGAAGGACCATCCGTGCGGCGATGGATGCCCTCTGTGATCTGGGACGGCCCAAAATCATCCAACTGGCGGTGCTGGTCGACCGGGGGCACCGCGAGCTGCCCATTCGTCCGGATTTTGTCGGGAAGAATTTACCGACCCATCCAGGCGAAAAAATCCGCGTGAAGCTAAGCGAGCAGGACGGTGAGGATGGAGTGGTTGTTCTGGAGGCGGCCAAGCCATGAACCCCGCCTGGCAACGAAAGGACCTGCTCTCTCTCCGGGAGTTGGGTGTGGAGGAGTTGAGGCAGGTTTTGAATACCGCCAAGGTGTTTAAGGAGATCCTCGGTCGGCCGATCAAAAAAGTACCCTCCCTTCAGGGTCGCACGGTGGTCAACCTCTTCGTCGAGCCGAGCACCCGCACCAAGATTTCCTTCGAACTGGCAGCGGTTCGGTTGAGCGCGGACGTGGTCTCGCTGGACAAGGATTCCAGCAGCATCCGCAAGGGCGAATCGCTCAAGGACACGGCAAAAAACCTCGAGGCCCTGCAGGCGGGAATCATCGTCATCCGGCATCGCTCGGCCGGCGCGGCACAATTCCTCGCGGAACGTTTGCAGGCCTCGGTGATCAACGCGGGTGACGGGGCTCATGAACATCCCACCCAGGGCCTGTTGGATGTCTTCACCATCCAGGAGCGCTTGGGAAAAATTGAAGGGGTGCGGGTGTTGATCGTCGGGGACATCATCCACAGCCGGGTGGCCCGATCGAACCTCTGGGCCCTTTTAAAACTCGGGGCCAAGGTGAAGCTGGTGGGCCCTTCCACCCTGTTGCCCCGGGAGTTTTCCGAGTTGGGGGCGGAGGTGACCTACGATCTGGACGCGGAGTTGGAGCAGGCGGACGTGATCAACCTTCTGCGGATCCAGCACGAGCGGCAGGTGCAGGCACGACTGCCCTCGGTGGGGGAGTATTCCGGTTTTTTTGGCCTCAACTTGGAGCGCTTCAAGAGGTGTAAGCCGGCCGTGCTGCTGATGCACCCCGGACCGGTTCATCGCGGGGTGGAAATCGCCAGTGAATTGGCGGACGGGGCCCAATCGGTGATTCTGGACCAAGTGACCAACGGGTTGGCGGTGCGAATGGCGGTTCTCTATCTCGTCTCCGGGGGGCGGGGATTGGGGGAGGCATGAAAGAGATCCTTTTGCAGGGAGCGCGGGTGATCGACCCGGGGAGCGGGCGGGACCAGAAGCAGGACATCCTGATCCGTGACGGAAAAATTGCCTCGGGCAAAGCGTCCGCCGATGCGCTGGTGGTAAAGGTCGACGGGTGTGTGGTCACCCCGGGGCTGATCGATCCGCATGTTCACCTGCGGGAGCCGGGGCAATCGGCCAAGGAGACCATTGCCACAGGAACGGCCGCGGCGGTCGCCGGCGGGTTCACTTCGGTAATTGCCATGCCCAATACCTCCCCGACGGCGGACGGCCCGAACACCATTGCCTGGATCCGGCAGCGCGCGCGGGAAACCGGGGTGGCCAATGTCTTCACCACCGGTGCGATCTCAGTCGGTCAAAAAGGGGAGGCCTTGGCCCCGTTCGGAGCCCTGAAGCAGGCGGGGGTAGTCGGATTGACGGATGACGGACACTGCATCCAGAGCGCGGAGCTGATGCGCCGGGCTCTGGAGTATGCGCGGATGTTCGATCTGCCCGTGTTGGATCATTGTGAAGATTCGTCCCTTTCCGCCGGGGGGGTGATGAACGAAGGAAAGTGGTCTCGCATCCTGGGTTTGCCGGGGTGGCCGGGAATTGCTGAAGAGGTGATCGTGGCCCGCAACGCCCTCCTGGCAGAGCTGACCGGGGCTCGGGTGTTGTGTCAGCACATCAGCTCTGCGGCTTCGGTGCGGATTCTGCGGGAAGCCCGGGCGAGGGGAGTGCCCATCGAAGGCGAGGCTTCCCCCCATCATATGACGCTGACGGATGACCGGATCGAGGGGTACAACACGGATTTCAAGATGAACCCGCCCTTGCGAACCCGGTCGGATGTGGAGGCCATCCTGCAAGGGGTGGCGGACGGAACCCTGCGTTTTCTGGCCACTGATCACGCCCCGCACTGCAGTTACGAGAAGGAGGTTGAGTTTGACCAGGCTCCGTTCGGGGTGGTGGGCTTGGAGACGGCCCTGGGCATCTATCTGACGGAGTTGGTTCACAGCGGGCTGGTTCCCCTGGGGGAGGTCGTCGCAAAAATGACCTCCGTCCCCTCGAACTACTTCCGGCTGGAACGGGGAACGCTCGAGACCGGTGCGGTGGCGGATGTGACGGTGATTGACCTGGAGAGAAAATGGACGGTGAAAAAATCCGAGTTCAAGAGCAAGAGCCACAACACGCCTTTTGAGGGGCGGGAACTGAGGGGCAGGGCGGTGTTCACAATCGTCGGTGGGATTGTTCGGCATGACCTCGACGGGCGGGCGGGCGCTCCTTAGGTTTTTCAACCATGGAGGGCATCATCGGATTGGAAGACGGGACCATCCTAAAAGGGAAAGGCTTCGGTCTGGAGGGATGGGTGGCGGCCGAGATGTGTTTCAACACCTCGATGACCGGGTATGAGGAAATTTTGACGGATCCCAGTTACAAGGGGCAGGTCGTGGCGCTGACCTGTCCGGAGATCGGTAACACGGGCATCAATCCGGAGGACGAGGAGTCCGACAAGCCGCAGGTTTCGGGCCTGGTGGTCCGACGGTTGTCCCGCAGGGCTAGCAACTGGAGACAGCGCGAGACCCTCGACGTGTACCTGCGGCGTCATAAAATTCCGGCGGTGCAGGGGATCGACACGAGGGCCCTGACGCGGAAACTTCGCATCCAGGGGGCGATGAAGGGCGTTTTGGCCACCAACGGGATGTCGGGTGAGGAGGCGGTTCGACGGGCGAGGGAGTGGCCGGGATTGGGGGCGGAAGACTATGTGGCCCAGGTGACCTGCAAAAAACCGCATGAGTGGGATCCCGAGGGGATGGATTTCCCGGGGAAACTCGGTTCGGAAAGAATCCCCATGCCCAAGGTCCGTCACCGGGTTGCGGCCATTGATTGTGGGATGAAGAGAAACATTCTGAGGTTGCTTCGGCAGGAAGGGATCCAACCGGTGGTTTTTCCCGCCACGGCCAAGGCGGAAGAAATCCTCCAAGCGAACGTGGACGGGGTTTTTCTTTCCAACGGACCGGGGGATCCCTCGGTTCCGACGTATGTCCACGAGACGGTGCGGAATCTGGTGGGAAAAAAGCCGATCTTTGGGATCTGCCTTGGTCATCAGATGCTGGCCCATGCGCTGGGCGGGAAGACCTTCAAGCTGAAGTTCGGGCATCGGGGGGGGAACCAACCGGTGAAGGATCTGCGCTCGGGAAAGGTCTCCATCACGAGCCAGAACCACGGATATGCGGTGGATCCCCAATCTCTTCCCAAGGGCAAGGTGGAAGTGACCCACGTCAACCTGAACGACGGGACATGCGAAGGGATCCAGTTGAAAGGCGGCGGGGCGTTCTCGGTGCAGTATCATCCGGAGGCCGCCCCCGGACCGCACGATGCTGCATATTTCTTCCGGCAGTTTTCCGACTTGCTGGACGCGGGGCGAAGTTAAGGATATTGGCTACCGATGCCTAAACTGATTTCCGAGAGCAAAGAGTTTCCCGGGTTGGTCTTTGACTTAAACGGCCCGAGATTGGGCATCGGTCGCGTGGACGGAAATGAGGTCCAGGTGGTGCATGGCAGCATTTCCTCGAGGCACGGGGAGTTGGTTCTGGAGCTGTCTCTTATACACATCTGACG
>RHAF01000007.1 GCA_010028775.1 Verrucomicrobiota bacterium
GCCTTCCAGGAGACCGATGTCTTCGGCGTCACCTTGCCGATCGTCAAACACAGCTATCTGGTCATGCACCCCGCGGACATCCCGCGGATCGTGGCGGAGGCTTTTTATATCGCCTCCTCCGGCCGGCCCGGACCCGTGGTCATCGACATCCCCAAAGACGTCCAAAAAGCCACGGCCCAGGTCACTTGGCCGGCGGTCATGGACATTCCTGGCTACCGCCTGCCCCCTGCCCCAGATGAACTTGCCCTACACGAAATCTTGGGCCTGATCGACGCCCCATGCTCTACGTCGGGGGCGGTATCATCACCTCCGGGGCGGAGTCGGATCTCCTCAAGTTTGCCCGGACCACCGGCATCCCCGTCACCACCACCCTGATGGGGATCGGATGCTTTCCCGAGACCGACCCGCAGTCCCTCAAGTGGCTGGGTATGCACGGCACCGTCTACGCCAACTATGCCGTCGATGAATGCGATCTCCTGCTCGCCATGGGGGTCCGCTTTGACGATCGGGTCACCGGCAAAGTCTCCGAGTTCGCCAAAAAGGCCACCATCGTCCACGTCGACATCGACGCCTCCGAGCTAAACAAAAACAAAGCGGTGGCCTTGCCGGTGCTGGCCGATGTCCGGCAGGCCCTGAAAAACCTCAACCAGCTGCTCGCCCGCCGTTCCCATGCCCACCTTCCCAAACGGTGGGCCAAATGGCGCGAAAAGATCGAGGGTTGGCGAAAAAAATACCCGTTTTCCTACTCCCCCGTTCCCGGTCGGATCATGCCCCAGCAGGTGATCGAGGAGCTCTGCCGCCTGACCAAGGGCGAGGCCATCATCACCACCGGCGTGGGCCAACACCAGATGTGGGCCGGACAGTTCTACGATTTTCATCACCCGCGCAGCTTTCTCACCTCCGCCGGCTTGGGCGCCATGGGCTACGGCTATCCGGCCGCCGTCGGAGCCAAGGTGGCCTGTCCCGACCGTGAGGTCATCGACATCGACGGCGACGGCTCTTTCCTCATGAACGTTCAGGAGCTGGCCACCGCCATGGCGGAAAACATTCCCGCCAAGGCGATCATCATCAACAACCAGTACCTCGGCATGGTGGTGCAGTGGGAGGATCGCTTCTTCTCCAGCAACCGGGGTCACACCTTCCTGGGCGACCCCAACGACACCCAGAAAATCTTCCCGGATTATCTGCCGATCTGCCGCGGATTCGGCGTTCCGGCGGAGCGCATCACCCGGCCGGAGGAGATTCGCCCGGCCCTCCAGCGGTTGCTCGCCGCAAAAACGGCCTACGTCCTCGACGTCATGGTCCCCTACACCGAACACGTGCTACCGATGATTCCCGCCGGAGCCACGGTGAAGGATATTATTCTCGAACCGATGCAACTCGGGGACGCCCCGCTTCAGTCCGAAGTCCCGGGCTAGAATTTTTCGCCGCGATACGCCCGGGCCAACAGGCTCACCGGCTGGGTCAGCTTGATTCCGGATTTCTCAATTTGGAGCCCGAAAGATATCTGGAGATGGCATCCCGGATTGGAGGTGGCCACTTGCTCTGCCCCGGTGGACAGGATCTGCCCCACTTTTCTTTTTCCCAAAGCCGCCGCGGTTTCCGGTTGGGTGATGTTGTAAATTCCGGCACTGCCACAGCACCAGGTTGACTCCGGCAGTTCCACCAGTTCCAACCCCGGAATCGAACGCAGGATTTCGCGCGGTTGTTGGGTAATTTTCTGTCCGTGGCAAAGATGGCACGCCTCGTGATACGTCACCCTTTCCCGGATCTGGCCACGGGGTGGCCTGAACCCGATCTCCACCAACCACTCATGGATATCCTTCACTTTCCGATCCCACAACGCCGCCCGGGCGGAGTAGGCGGGATCGTTTTCAAGGAGGCGCCCGTAATGCTTCAGGTGGGACCCACAGCCCGCGGCATTGGTGATCACCGCATCCAAGGAGGTAAGGTCAAAAAGGTCGATCATCCTCCTCGCCATTTGTGCCGCCCTTTCGGGATCCCCGTTGTGCGCATGGAGGGAACCGCAGCAAGGCTGGACCGGGGGAGTGACCACCTCGCAGCCATTGGCCAGCAAAACATCCTAGACGAGATCCTGGACACATCCGGTCAGAAGGCCCACCCGGTACTTCGGTTTTGTACGGGGAATTTCCACCGGTCGGATGAGCTGGTGGGAGAACTTGCTCCGGATAACCGGGGTCATTCGCTCTAGGTCGCGCCAATTCTTGGGCAACCACCTGGGAATCCCCAAGTCACGGATCATTCTCTGCAGGCCGATGGCCCGGTAAAACCAGAGCAATCTCCCCAACCCCCTCAGCCAGCGCGGGTGCGTGAACAAAAAACCCAGAGTCAGCCAGCGCATACCTTTACGAAGCGGGTGGTCCAAGGCCCCCGCCCGTTCGACATCCGCGCGCGCCGTTTCAAAGAGATGCGCATAGTCCACGCCCGCCGGGCAGGCGCTTTCACAGGCCAGACAACCCAGGCAGTAGGACATTTCCTCGCCAAAAGCCGGGGTCGGGGTTAGCTGCGCATCCGCGATCGCCCGCATGAGGGAAATCCGCCCGCGAGGGCTGTGCTGTTCGTTTTTGGTGGCGTCGTAGGTCGGGCAAGTCGGCAGACACATGCCGCAGTGCATGCATTGCTGAAGGATGGAGTAATCGAGCGAAGCCAACGTTACCGGAGAGTTCATCAGGAAAGATCGAAGATCTTGCCCGGATTCAAAAGGCCGTCCGGATCCAGGGCTTGCTTGATCTTTCGCATGATCCCCACATTCACCTCGCCGACCGCCCCAGCGAGATACTCCTTCTTGGCCAAGCCCACCCCGTGCTCCCCGGTGATGGTTCCACCCAAAGCCACCGCCTGGTGAAAGATTTCCTTCATCGCCGCCTCGACCCGGTGCATCTCCTCCCGGTTTTTTTCATCCGTGAGAAAAGTGGGATGAAGGTTGCCGTCTCCCATGTGGCCGAAGGTTCCGATCTTCAGCCGGTGCCTACGACCCACCTCCTGGATGAAGCGGATCATCTCGGGAAGCCGATCCCTGGGAACGGTCGCGTCCTCCAGGATCGTGGTGGGACCAACCCTCGCCAGGGCGGAAAACGCGGTCCTGCGGGCGGACGACAGGGAGGCGGCCTCCGCGGCGTTGGCTGCTGTTTTTACGGAGCGGACCCCGTTCTCCCGGGCAATCTTCTCCATGGCTGCCGCCTCGGCTTCCACGGCCGCCGGATGGCCGTCGGTCTCCATCAAAAGGACGGCTTCGGCGTCCCGGGGTAAACCGATCTTTGCATAATCCTCGACACAGTTGACCGTGACCCGGTCCAGGAACTCCAAAGTGCAGGGAATGATCTTGGCCGCAATGATCGCCGAGACGGTCCGGGCGGCTTTCTCCATGTCATCGTACACGGCCAACATGGTTTTTCGGGCGGCGGGAGGAGGAATCAGTTTCAGCAAAACCGCCGTGATCACCCCCAGGGTTCCCTCCGAGCCGATGAAAAGATCCCGCAGGGTGTAACCGGCGACATCCTTGACGCACTTGTTCCCCGTCCAGAGCACTTCGCCTCCCGACAAAACCACCTCCAACCCCATGACATAGTCCCGCGTCACCCCGTATTTCAATCCACGCAGGCCACCTGAATTTTCCGCCACATTTCCACCGATGGTGGAGATTTTGAGGGAACCTGGATCGGGCGGATAGAACAACCCCGCCCGTTCTGCCGTTTCCGTGATTTTTGCGGTGATCACACCGCTCTCCGCCTTCAGGGTCAGGTTCTTGGTATCCACCTCGAGAATTTTATCCATCTTGGAAAGGCATAGGACGATCCCCCCGAGTACCGGGACGCTGCCCCCGCTCAACCCCGTGCCGGACCCCCGGGTCACCACCGCCACTTTTTTTTCCGCCGACCAGTGAAGGACTCGTGAGACCTCATTGGTGGTTTTCGGAAAGACCACCGCGACCGGCATCGCCCGAAGGACGGCGGTGCCGTCAAAAGAATAAGGTATCAGCAGCTCGGGTTGATTCGACGCCTCCAGACCCGGACAGGTCTCAATTAGGGATCGAAATAACTCCTCCCCGTTGATCATGGGGCCACTATGACCGCGTCGGACCAGCGACCCAAGCGCGGAGAATCCTAGCTGAGAGTGACCTTGAACTTGAAGGGGCTGTCGTCCGAACCAAGCAGGAGAATGTTATCACCGCCCTGAAGGTCACAGGTCAGGGTGTCCTCGGCCAAACCGATCGGCTTATCGTTCACCACCGTACCCACCGAACTGCCACGGTCTCGGACAAAAAAATGGTCCCCCTCCCTCTCAATCGAGCAGTGGTTGCGCGAAATCTGGTAAGGCTTGTCGTCGCCGATCGGAAGATCGTTGGAGGCAAAGACCGTGGCCCCCTTGCCCGGCGTGTCATGTTTGCGTCCGATCCGGAAGGGAAACTTTCCGATGGTCACCACCGCTTCGGGCAGGCGCACCTTGGCGTGCTCGGTCAAAGCCGTAAGGACAACCGAGGTGTATCCACCGGCAGGTGGAGGCGCCACAGGCGCCGGAACAGCCGCGGCGGGTTTTCCGGGCGGCACCACGACCGGAGCCGGGGGAGCCACCCGGGTCAGCTCCAACGAGGGGGGTGCGCTCGGGACGACCACCGGGGCGACTACCCGGGCCACCGGGGCAGTCGGAGCGGGACTTCCGGGGGAGGCGGAACCCAACTGGGACTCCGCCCTTGCCCGAAGACGCATTTCCAGACGGAGGCGGTCATTGGCCGTGCGGAGCCTCTCGAAAAAGGAGGCCATGTAGGGAATCAGAACCTCAGGCCGCTGGAGAACCAGGTCGTTGAAATTCTCCGGGGTCAACACCTCGCACTCCGTGACCTCGATGGATTGCGCCGAGGCGGACCGGGGGCGCTCGTCCACCATCGCCATTTCCCCAAAAATGTCCCCCTCCCCCAGTTGGGCCAAAATCACGGGTTTGCCGTCCGCCACAATGCTGATCTCCACCCTGCCCCGGAGAATCCGATACGCCTCCTGGCTGGCATCCCCCTCGCGGAAAATCACCTGCCCCGGTTGAAATATGGCTGGGCTCATGGAATTTTCAAAGATGCGGATTCGGCCCCCGGCGGGCAAGCCCCTCCTCGGGAAAATGGAAGATGTTCGTTGAGCAGCCCTGCGCCCGACCGTAATCTTCCCGGTGCCTTTTCACTTTCTCAACCGACTCGTCTGCCGTCCGATCCCACTGCTATCTCTCGTCGTGGTGTTCACTTCCTGCAGCCCCTCCCCGAGGCCCCTTCGGTTCCCTGCGGATATGAGTTTTTTTGATCTGGCCACCGGTCAGGGCTTCGAGACCAAAAGCTTGAGGGGCAATCTGGTTCTTCTCAACCTCTGGGCCGCCTGGAGCCCGTCCTCGGCCAAAGAATTGCCCGAGCTGGTCATCTTGCAGCAAAAGTTTTCCGGCAAAGGCCTGCTGGTGCTGGGGGTATGCCTCGACGACGCGCCTCCCGCTGGCCTGTTGGTCTTTGCCGAACGGCACGGAATCCGCTACCCCTTGGTCCGCCCCGGCGACTCAACCCTCGACCGGCTCAATCCCATCGAGACAATTCCCTACACCCTTCTTCTCGATCCTGAAGGTAAAATTCTGCACCGTTTCCGCGGCCCCTTCAAACCTTCCGAGGTCCGCGAAGCGATCGAGAAATATCTCTAGATTTCCCCCGCCGCGAGGTCCTCGCACCAGGGCAAGACCGTCTCCATCGGCAGACCGATGACATTGCTGCGGGATCCCTCCACCCGCTCGACCAAACGGTCCCCTCCATCCTGCAGGGCGTAAGCCCCCGCCTTATCCAACACATCGACCTCACGGACATAATCTGAAACTTCCCTCGGCTCCAGGGACCTGAACTTCACCCTCGTGCGCACCACTGCCTCCCGGCTTTTCTTTCCGCCCGGCATCATCAGGACCGCGGCGGTCACCACCTCATGAATCCGGCCACTCAGCCAACCCAGCATCTCTTTGGCCATTTCCTCGTCCGACGGTTTCCCCAGAATCCTCCCTTCACAAACCACCAGAGTGTCGGCCGCCAGAACCGCCCGATGGGGATTCACCTGCACCACCGCCTTGGCCTTACGCCGCGCGTTGGCCCGGGCAAGTTCCCCGGGGGCCACCTCCGGAAAATCCTCGGCTGTCCACTCCTCGACCTCCGGCCGAATTACCTGAAAGGTGATCCCCGATCCCCGAAGAAGGTCGGCCCGGCGCGGAGATGTGGATGCCAGAATCAACCGCATCAACTCCATCTTGCCCCGTGAACCCACAAAGGCACGTCCGGACTACGGGAGTTGTTCTTAATTATCCCTCTTTTTCCCAAACTCTTCTCCAACAACTTTCATCCCTTCATTGATGGCCACGCCCCATGGCGGACGATTCCTGATTGTGATTGCCGAAGCTCATCCCCGGGGGACAAGGGGCCGCCATTCCCCCGCCCCTGTTACCCTTGAGGGACTTCCCGCTCACCATAGCCTGGAGGCGGAGCGTTCGCTCCTGGGAGCCATGCTCGCCGACCCCGAACACGTCGTCGACCTCACCCGGGAGCAGGGCCTGCGGGAAGAGGACTTCTTTCATCCCGCCCATCAGGTCATTTTCCGCGGGATCATCCAGATGCGCGAAAGCAGCCAGGCCATCGATCCCTCCACCCTCCTCGCCTGGTTAACCGACCGCAAACTCGCCGATGCCGCCGGGGGTCCGGCCCTGATCGGCGATCTCGCCGCCGGGGTGATCAGCGTTTTCACCGCCCCCACCCACATCACCCAGGTCCGCGATAAAAGCCTTCTCCGCGAACTGCAGCAGGCTTGTGCCCAGATCGTCGTCGGGGCCCACGAGCGCCCCCACGAGGTGCAAACCATCCTCGATGAGGCGGAACGCGACATCCTGGAAATCCGGGGCCGGCGCGAGACCCAGGGCATCGTTCGTGCCTCGGAGGTCACCCCAAAAACCATCGAGATGATCGAACGCCTGGTCAAAGGAAAGGGTCGCTACGGTGGCATCCCCTCCGGCTTTGACGAACTCGACCAGCTGACGACCGGCTTCAAGGGCGGGGAAATGATCGTCATCGCCGCCCGTCCCGGCGTCGGCAAAACCGCCCTCGCCCTGAGCATGGCCCGCCATATCCTTCGCCAACGCTACGATTCCGATCGTGACGAATTCGTTCGTCCGGGATACCCCGTCGCCTTCTTCACCCTGGAAATGTCCGCCCAGCAGTTGATGTTTCGCCTGCTTTCCTCCCACGCGGGGCTCGACTCCGAGCAGATCCGTCGCGGTCAGTTGAGCGAGAGCCAGATCACCGCCTTGCGCGGGGTGGCCGCGGAGATCAGCGACCTGCCGCTTCTGTTGGATGAATCGAGCCTTCTGACCATCGGCCAATTACGGGCCCGCGCCCGCCGGCTGAAGAAACAGCACAATATCGAGATCCTGATTGTCGATTACCTCCAGCTCCTGACCTCCGGAACCGACCGGGCAAAGGAGAACCGCCAAGTCGAGGTCTCCGAGATTTCCCGCGGCCTCAAGGCTCTCGCCATGGAACTCAATATCCCGGTGGTCGTCCTCGCCCAGCTCAACCGTAAACCCGAGGAAACCAATTCGGATCCCGCCTTGCACCACCTCCGTGAATCCGGCTCCATCGAACAGGACGCGGACGTGGTGCTCCTTCTCAGCCGTGAGACCACCACGGATGAACCTGAGACCCACAACCCCTCCGAAGAAGGGGAGACCCAATCCATGGCCGCCAATGTCCGAGGAATCCCCTGCAAGCTGAACATCGCCAAGCAGCGTAACGGTCCCACCGACCGGATCCGTCTGCTGTTCCAGCCCCGCTTTACCCGTTTCGACTCCCTCCCCCGCGAGGCCCGCTGATTTTTCTCGGCTCCTAGCGAAAACCAAGCCGCCGAATCCTGACACCGAGTTTCGCCGAAAGCCTCTCCTTTAAATCCATCCGCCGGGCGATCTCGTGGCGCCGCGTCGAACTCAGGCACCGGATCCACGCCACCCCCTTGAATCCATCAATCCGCTCCAGCAACGACTCCTGGGCTGTTTCCTCCCCCGCCACCGCTGCCCAGGCCTCCTGCAGGCGCCCCTGACTTCCCCGGACCCGGTCCTCCACTTTTTCCACCACCTCGGCCAAAAGCCGCTTGCGGATTCCCGTGGCCTTCGCCGCTAGATCGGGCTTCTTGCCCAATCCTTTTTGCCCAGCCGCCTTGCCGTAAAGCTCCAACTCCCTCGGCGTCATCCCCCGTCCGTGCGCCTGACGGAAAGCCTCCCGCAGACCCGCCGCCGCCGACTCCTGGGCCGCCATTCGGTCGTACGTGCCACGCTCAATCCGCAAACGGTCGACATCCCGGGCCGGCCGATTCCCCAAAAGTTCACGGGAAATCTCCTTCCGTACCTCGAGGTACTCCGCCCGGGTGACCTTCAGCCAGGGACGATCGGCGGTTCCCTCCCCGATATAGCGATAAAGACCAATCTGATCGGCGGCCATCCGGCGCCGCTTTGATTTCATCTCCCGGCCAAGCCCGAGCATCCGGTAGGAGCCTAGCTCCTTCCGCTTGGTCTCACTGTCCCGCTGGCTCCACGGACGCTCCTGCATTCCTCCATTGTACCCGTGCCAAAAGCACCGCCCCGAGGAAAAACCAAACCCCGTTGAGAATGATGCTCGCACGCATTCCGAATAACGTCACCAGTCCCCCAAAAAGCAAAGGTCCGACAATGCCTGCTAGTTTCCCCGCAAACCCCCACAGCCCGAAAAGTTCACCCTCCCGGCCGGGCGGTGTCAGATCCGCCACTGCCGCCCTTCCGGCCGACTGCATCCATCCCATGGCCAATCCGGCCAAGGCCGCCACCCCGTAGAAAGATTGGGGAGAGCGGCTCAGGAATGCGCCCACACTCACCGCTCCCCAAACCGCAAGGGAGCCCAACAAAACGCGCCGTGTTCCCGCCCGGTCCTGCCATGACCCGGTCAGAAGGGCGCCTGCCGCCGCCGCCACCTGCAGACAAACAAAGAGCTTCACTGTTCCCTCTAGCGTGAAGCCAATTTCCCGGCTGGCATAGATCGAGGCGAATCCAACCACGGCGCTCAGCCCGGACAAAGAGGCAGCCAACCCCAGAAGCAGGCGGATGAGTTCAGGATGCCCCTGAACCGTTCTGAGGATGGCCCTCCAACCGGGCTCGGCCGATTGGGCCTGACCCGGAACGGCCCTTTCCCGCAAAAAGAGCATCGTCGGAAGTGCCGCCAAAAACATGAAAGCCGCGGTAGCGGAAAACACGCTACGGATCGCCTCGCTTCCTCCTTCTCCTATCAACCGCAGGGCTAGGGCCAGTGATGCCAACCCCCCGACGTAGCCAAAGGCCCATCCATAAGCACTCACCCTTCCCCGCCTTCCGGGCTCAGCCAGTTCCGGCAGGAAAGCCGCCACCAGGTTTTCCCCCAGAAGAAAAGCACAGTTCGCCAATACCAGTGCACCCATCGCTCCAACCATCCCAAGGCGCGGCCAACCGAAGGCGAAAGTCCCTGCCACGCAAAGCACGGTCAAAAACACCAAAGCCGGCTTCTTCGAGGCCCGGTGGTCGGTCCAACGCCCCAAAAAGGGACCCGCCACCATGGCCATCGCGGCGGAGGCCGAAAGGACGCATCCCCATGCGAACTCGGCCCACGGCGCTCCGCCACAGATGTTCCGGGTAAAAAAAACCCCGCCCACCACCGTGATCACCACCGTGACGAAGGCGCTGTTGGAGAAGTCATACCAACACCATGCGAAGATTTCCCCTCTCCCCGCTGCTGGGAATTTTTCTCTCATCCCACCGGCGGCGCGATCTTCCGCAAATACTCCCAGGAAAAGATTCCTGTCCCGTGCCCATCCTCCCAGGTCGGTTGAATCGCGTATCCGCCGACCGTCTGCATGCCCTTCAGCCGAAAACTCTCCCCCTTGAGTTCGATCCCCACCGCAGGCAGAGGCCGTGTCAATCCGGGCTCTCCCGCACATGCGGCACAGGGACACCTCCTCCGCATCTCCTCCAGGGCCAGGTAGCTTTCCTTTCCATCCGGCCAGCGGATGGCCAACTCGGCACCGATGACCTGCAAGTCGGCGGGCGCCTGCAAAAAAACCTCAGGCCGGTAGGGGGAACCGGGCGGTCAACTGGCGCACTTCCGATCTGACCCCCTCGAGGGCAGCGGGGTCATCGCGCTTCTGCAGGGCCTGGTGGATCAGGTTGGCGATGTCGAACATCTCGGACTCCCTCATTCCCCGGGTGGTCATGGCCGGTGTGCCCAACCGGATGCCCGAGGGACGCATCGGGCTGGCGGTGTCAAAGGGGATGGAATTTTTGTTCACAGTGATTCCAGCCGCATCCAAAGCCTCCTGGGCGATCTTTCCGTCCATCCCAACCGGCCGGAGGTCGACCAGCATGAGATGGTTGTCCGTGCCCCCGGAGACAATCCGGTAACCGTGCTTCTTAAGCCCTTCCGCCAAGGCCCGGGCATTGCGCACCACCTGCTCCTGGTAAGTCTTGAATTCGGGCTTCAAAGCTTCGGCAAAACAGACGGCTTTGGCGGCGATGACATGCATCAACGGACCTCCCTGAACACCCGGGAACACCATGGAGTCGATTTCCTTGGCATACTTCGCCTTGCACAGGATGATTCCCCCACGGGGACCCCGCAGACCCTTGTGGGTTGTGGTGGTGACGAAATCGGCGTGCGGCACCGGATTGGGATGCACCCCTCCCGCCACCAACCCCGAGACATGGGCCATGTCGGCGAAAAGCAACGCCCCAACCTTGTCGGCGATCTGCCGCATCCTTGCGTAGTCCAGCAACCGTGAGTAGGCGGAGGCCCCCACCGTGATCATCCTGGGTTGAAATTCCTGCGCTGCCTTGTCGAGGAGATCATAATCCACCCGCTCGGTCTTTGGATCCACCCCGTAGTGCCTCACGGTGTAGAACATGCCGGAAAAATTCTTTGGGTGCCCATGGGTCAGATGGCCGCCGTGGGCCAGATCCATGGTCAGGATTTTGTCCCCGTGCTTGAGAAAGGCGAAATAGACCGCCGTGTTGGCCTGGGCCCCGGAGTGGGGTTGCACGTTGGCGTGCTCGGCCCCGAAGAGCTGCTTGGCTCGGTCGATCGCCGCCTGTTCCACATCGTCGACAAACTCGCAACCCCCGTACCAACGCCGTCCCGGATATCCCTCGGCATACTTATTGGTCAGACAGGAGCCCTGGGCCTGCATGACCGCCGGACTGGTGAAGTTTTCCGAGGCGATCAGCTCGATGTTTTCCGCTTGGCGCCGATGTTCCTGCCGGATCGCCTGAGCAATGCGCTCATCGCCTCCGGCCAGATCCGGGCCCACCGGTTCGCCCCGGCGCGAGCCAGCCAAGGCGGCCATCCGCTCGATCCTCTGTTCACTCTTTCCCCCGGCGAAGGCCGTGGCCACCCAGGCCTGGACGCAGGCGCGGGCATCGGAGGCCCCCAACTCATCCGAGCCAAGGCAAAGCACATTCGCATGGTAACGTTCACGGGCCAGTCGGGCGGTTTCGGGCGACTCCACCACCACGGCACGGACCTTGGCAAACCGGTTGGCCGCCATGCAAAGACCGATGCCGGACCGGCCCACCAGCACCGCCCCCTGGATCCGTCCGTCGGAAATGGCTTCGGCCGCCGCCTTGGCAATCTCCGGATACTCCGCTCCCTCCGGCGTGGAAATGGAAACCGTCGCACAACCCTCCCGCCGGAGAACTTCCTGGGACTCGGAAAGCAGAATTCTGCCGGAGGGATCACCGGCCAAACCCACCGACATCTGGCTGGCGAAGGAGGAAACCTTGGCGGGAATTTTCGTGCTTTGCACCACCTCAAGAAGGTAAGGCATGGCTTTGCGGATCTGGTCCCGGCAGGCGCGATAGGTCTCCTTCGATTGCCCGATGGGGTCATCCACCTCGCGGTCCTCGGGGGAAAGACCCGGATCAAACTCGCGCACCAGGAACACCTTCTCGGCCGCCGAGGGATAGAGCAAGAGAAGCGAATCAAGGTGCCCGTAAGTCATGACAAAAATATGGTCGGCCCGGCGGATCATTTCGTGGTTGATCGGTTGGCTCCGCTGGCGGGAAATGTCGCAGCCCAGTTCCCGCATCACCTCGATGGCATGATGGCTGGGGGTTTGCCCGGACACGGCCCCGATGCCCGCCGACTCCACCACGATATCCCGGTTCCCATTCAGTTCTTTTCGGCAGAGCTCTTCCGCCATCGGACTCCGGCAAACATTGCCGGTACAGACAAAAACAACTCGTTTCACGCGTTCAGGTAGGTAGACCAATTTTGGCCACGAAAATTGCCTGGGTCAATCGAGGCCCTTCGGGGTGGGATTTTTCGGATCATCCGCAGCAGATCACCCGCCCTTTGCAAGCCCCTGTCCTGCGGAGGCCTCTTGGCCTCGCTCTCTTTGCCCGAAACAGGTTCGGGGCTCTCATTCTCGACCTCCATGTCCCCCAGTCGCATCAGGGAGGCCTCGTTGGCCCTCTTGATCGCCGGCACCTCGGCGATGGTTGAGGCGATCGTGGCCTCGCCTCCTGGCCAGATCTCCGTGTCGACAAAACCCTCGCAGGCCAGATCGACATCCGGGAGGATCGGACGTCCCGCCCCCTTGCGTCCCCCGGGCAGCAGAATCTCCCCCTTCACACGAAAGACGGAACGCCCGGAGGATAACCGTGTCTCCCCCAGCAGGCCTGGTTGACCGGAGGTGGCTTGCCCAAGGAGGATGGCTCCGCTTCTTTCCTGCAGGACGGAGGCCACCAGTTCACCCACCCCCCTGAGATTGGATCCAATCAGGACAATCAGCGGCGTCCCGCCGCCCAACCCCAAGGGTTGCCGATCCGACCTGAAAATTTTCTCCCGCCCGTTTTCATCCCTCCAGGTGAAAAGCACTTCCCCGGGCGTGACAAACAGTCCGCAGATCTCCGCCGCCGACTCCAGACTTTGCACCGGGAGGCACTCCCGCAAATCCAAGATGGCCCCCAGGGGATTTTTTTGCCGCCACACCGACCAGTCCCGGCCCATGGCATCGGCCAGGGCCGTCCCGAGATGGCGAACCCGCCAATAGGCCACGTTGCCCGGCAACCACTCGGCCACCCAAGGCCGTTCCGGAGCGGCCACCTTGACCGGTTCCGCCACCGCCCATCGCCCTCCCGATTGCTCCAAAAGCTTTCCGACCTGGGCGGGAGTTGCCTCGCCGATGCCCGCCTCCAGTTCGTTTCCCAAGACCCTCAGAATTTCCTGGGCCTCCGCCGGCTTCAGGGGAGCCACTGGCTTGGGAGCCGGCACGGCCGCAGACCGGGTCATGGGGGCGGAAGGGGAGGACGGGGAAACATTCCTTTGGCGTGCCCGGGCTTTTTCCAAAAGGACCAAAACCCTGTTTTGAATTTTGGGGATTTGGGGAGCCACGAGGATTCCGGCCACTAAACCGGTCAGCAAAAGGACGGGACTGCGAACATGCTTCATTAATAGGCGACTCTATCCATCCCGGCGGATTCTTCCACCCCGAGTTGCCCGCCTCATGCCACGCTTTTCCTCAGAGCACGGTGACCGATATCCTGCCGATAGTGCATGCCTTCAAAACAGATCTCCCGGACAGCTGCGTAGGCCCTGTCCCGTCCATTTTCCAGATTCGAACCCCAACCCGTGACCGCCATCACCCGGCCTCCCGAAACCCGAATGCCTTCTTTATCCGCTTTTGTTCCGGCGTGAAAAACAGCCGAATCGGCCACCCCTTGGCCAAAACGGATCGGCTGCCCGAGAACCGGCTGGGCCGGATATCCGGGGGCCGCGAGTACCACCGTCATCGCCGCCCCAGCCCCGGTGCGGACCGTTGTTCCCCGCAGTTTCCCGTCCGCCGCGGCACCCAACAGGTCCCACAGGGGGGTCTCCAACAGGGGTAGAAGGACCTCCGTCTCCGGATCGCCAAAGCGGGCATTGAACTCCAGAACCTTGGGCCCTTCCTTCGTCAGCATCAGCCCGGCATAAAGAACCCCTCGATAATCGATATTTCGTTTGGCCAGCCCCGCAAGGGTCGGTTGGAGGATTTTTTCCTTCACCTCCCGCAATAGGTCGGGGGTGGCTTTGGGCGCCGGGGCATAGGCCCCCATGCCCCCGGTGTTTAATCCCGTATCCCCCTCTCCCACGCGCTTGTGATCCTGCGCTCCCGGCAGGACCACCAGATTTTTTCCGTCCGTGACCGCATGGACGCTTAGCTCCTCCCCGTCCAAAAACTCCTCGATCAATACCTTTGACCCGGCTTCGCCAAAAACCCGGTCAGCCATCATTTCGTGGATGGCCTTCGCCGCCTGCTCGTGGGTTTCCGCGATCACCACTCCCTTGCCCGCCGCCAATCCGTCCGCCTTGACCACCTGTGGACACGGCAGGGAGGTGCTGAACCGGACCGCCTCCTTTTCGTCCGTGAAAGATCCCGCCTTGGCCGTGGGTATTTTTTCCGAAACCAATAGTTCCTTGCAGAAGGATTTGCTTCCCTCCAGCCGCGCCCCGTCCGCCCCCGGTCCAAAGACCCGAAGACCCTTGGCCCGCAGACGATCCGCCAATCCGGCACATAACGGTGCCTCGGGACCGACCACCACCAGACCCGGCCTCTCCTTTTCCGCCCAGCGGGTCAACCCGTCCACATCGGTCGCCGCAAACGGAAGATTGGTCCCCAGCTGGGCGGTGCCCGCGTTGCCAGGGGCAAACCAGATCTTCCGGATTCTCGGATCCCGGCCGAAGGACCACCCCATCGCATGCTCCCTGCCTCCTCCTCCCACAATGAGCACCGTGTATGCATCCCCCATGAAGCGCCCTGTTCTCGCAACTTGCGGCGATTTCGAAAGAAAAGAGTTCCCACATCCTCACATCGGTTTTGCATCACCGGTGAAAGAGGTAGTTTACCCCTATGTTTAGGCTTGGAATCACCCTCATGGTTTGTGCCCTGCCGCTCCGAGCCCTGGCTGAATCCGTGCAATCCCTACCCTGGTCTGACGGAGAAAAGCTCGTTTACCTGATCCAGTGGGGTCCCTTGGAAGCGGCCGAAGCCATCTTTTCCGCTCAAAACGACCCGAAAAAAGATGACGCCCAGAGATTTGAACTCTTTCTCCGTTCCCGAGGTCCGGTGGAAGCCTTCTTTCCGATCCGCAGTCGCTTTGCCTCCCTGACCCAACTCCGCCCGTGGCGCTCCCTGGAATACACCCAAGACCGTTCCGAGGGTGGGAATGTCCGCAATCGTAAAACCATTCCAGACTACTCCGTTAAATTGGGCCGCTTCTTTCCCGGTCCGGGGAAGCCGGAGGAGAATTTCGATCTCCCCGAGGGTCCGGCCGAGGATTTCGGCTCCATGCTTTACCACGTCCGCGCCCACCCATGGAAAGCCGGCGAATCGCTCCAATGGAACGTCCTCGAAAACAAGGAACCCCTTTTTGCCAAGATGACCTGCACCCGCATCGAGCAGATCGAGCTGGAGGATGAAAAACCGCGCCGCCTGATCGAGATTCTGGGCGAGCCGGTCGGCGCCTCCACCCGACACAAAGGGTGGATGAAACTGTGGATGACCGACGACCCGCGCCGCATCCCCGTGATGGCTAAATTAAAATTCCAGTACGGAACTTTTGATATTCTGCTCATCCGGGGTGGCGGTCCGGAACTGGATCTGACCCGTGACGGCGAACCTTATGCCGTTTATTCAGATTCCGACCGCCCCCACCCTTCCCCCTGAAATCGGCTATTTTGTCTCTGGGTTCGCCCCGGGGGCGGGCAGCGAAACAACGGGCGGCTCCTCCGCCGGGCCTGTCATGATCCAATCTTTGATTTTCGCGATCTGATTCTCCGTCAGGGGATCCCGCTTGCCTGGCGGCATCGCCCCCTCTGTTCCGCGGGTCCGGGTGATCACACGGTAAAGCCGGCTAGCCTCGGGATGCCCCCAAACTACCCCCGGCCTTCGGCCCCCCTTGACCGCAGGTCAAACGTGTCGACCCGAACCTTGGCCTTCATTTTTTTCTCCCCGTGGCACTCCACACAACTCTCCCTCATGATCGGCCCGATCTGCTCGTTCCAGATTTTTTCCCTCAACACCTGGGAACCCTCCTCCGCCCGCAACGAACCCGCGACCAGCCCCAAGATTAGACATCCCGCTAATCTCATCCCCAGACCTTGGATTCCATGGCGCGTGAAACAAGCCATCATCACTGTCTCCACCTCTCCACCCTCCAATCTCCCCTATCGGCATCGGGCCGAAGCGTGAGGCAACCCGTCTTTTTCAGCGCAAGAATCTCCAGGCCTTCCAGCCAGATGAAATCGGAGAAATCGACGGAGAGGGAGGCGTCATCCTCCAATCCCCTTTCCCACCGCACCACGGTCCTCGGTCTTACCGTTTCCAGCCAAACGCGGCTCAGGTTGGCCTCCTGCGATTTGGCCGGGCCCTGCACCAAAATATCCGCACGGAGATTCTCGCCTTGGACCAGAACCAACTCCCGCTCGACGGCCCCGGAAATCGCCCCCGCCCACAGCAAGCGGGCCTCCCCGCATCGCAACATCATCACAATCCCGTTTTCCTCCGCTTGCCCGCCTTCCCCCGCCGGGGGCCACAAAATCTCCGCCGTCCAGTCTTCCCCCAACGGCACACCATCGCCGGCCCTCCAAAAACGGCGCCCTTTTTGGGATCGTTCCATCGTTTCCCTCCAACCTTTCAAAATCCCGCTCTTTCCGCCCAGTCCCGATTCGGCCCACCAACCGATCCTCCACCCTTCCAGCAAATCGAGCACGCCTGCCATCCTTCCAGCCGTTCCGGCCATCAGGGCCACCCCGTCGATTCCCTGCACACCGTGCCAGTTCAGGAAAGGACGGAGGGTGTTGGCCCAGCCTTTGGCGGATCCCGGCTCCAACAGCCACGGTCCGCCCGCACCGGAAATCAGGGTGGGAGCCGAGCCCTCCATGGCAACCACCTTGATCCAAGGTTTGGATTCCAACCAAACCCTCGGATCCGCCACGGAAAAATGACCTCCCGGCCAGCCGGCCATCCACCCGAGGGAGGCCGCCAAGAAATGAACTAGACGGGCATTAACCAGATTCAGTCCCACCGTCGCGGCCGGAAACACTGTGGCCACGAGGGAGGAGACCGCAGCCGTGATGGTCACGGCACCGGCCACCGGGGCCGCCACCACATTCGCCAGCAAGGCCACCGGGACAACCTGATGGAAGAGAAACAAGCCGGGAAGAAGGGATCCCGTCCAGGCTGCGGCCGACGAGGCAAGTGCCATGGCCCCCAAAGACCAGACCCGCGCCCATCCCCGTCGCCAAGGACCCAAGAGACGCCGGGGAATCCAAGGATCCGGCCGGCCCCAATCCGCCAACTTTCTTTGCCAAGGACCGGCAAAAATCATCAACCCAGCCACCACCAAAAAAGACAACTGAAAGCCGGCATCCCCCACTTGCCGCGGATCCCAGACCAACAGGGCCAAGAGGGATGCCCCCAACCAGTTCGCCGGATCCATCGGACGACCAATCACCCAACCGACATAGAGGACCATCGTCATCACGAAGGCCCGGGCGGCACTGGCCTCCATGCCTGTGGCCAAACAAAAAACAAAAACCGCAGGCAAAGTCATCCAAGCCCATCTCCACCGTACGGCCCCGGAAAGCGCCAGAATCCACAGCAACATACCTGCCACCACCGCCAGGTTCTGCCCGCTCACGGCGAAAAGATGCAAAGTGCCGGTGTTACGGAACACCTCCCGCAGATCCTGGCCCACACCGTCGCGATAGCCAAAAAGCATGCCGGCGATCAAACCTGCCGCCTCGGGATCCTTTTCCAGTCCCATGGATGTCGCGCGCAACATGTGGGCACGCAGCCCGGCGGCCAACCTTGGCAACCAGGCGGGTTCCCTTCTTCCCGTGTCCTGCAGGTCCGCCGGGTGAACCCGAAAAAGATAATCCAATCCTTGGAACCGAAGATTTTTTCTCCGGTCAAACTCCCCCGGATTTTTCGGACCCTCAGGCAACGTCAAATAACCGCCTACGCACAGAAGATCCCCGACCGCCGGCGGCTTCTCCGGTGCAGGGTCGATCCTCATCAGGACTTTTCCGGGACAAGGCTCCCATCCTGATTCCGTCTCAATCCTCTCCACCCGGAATTCCGCCTCCACCGCCCTCTCACCGTTCGACCAAACCCTCTCGGCCGGCAACTCGACCATGATTCCCTCCAATCGGGCTGTCCCGCCTTGCTCCCCGGCACGAGCCTGCAACGATGCCGGATCCGGGGCATGGATCCTGGCCCCGGTGTAAAAGGCAAAGACCCCCAGGACAAAAACCCACACGCCAGCCGTTCGTAACGCTTTGGGGCCCCACCAGGAGAGCACGAATCCGCATGTCACCCACCCCGACCAGATCCAGGGTTTCTCGCCCCAAAAAAGACCGGCCACCGTTCCAAGCAAACCGGCCACCGCCACCGGAAACAAAGGCCGACGCATCGGCCAATCCGTCTTCATGCCCTCAGATGGTTTAGGGGGGTGTATGGGCCCAGTCGCAGATGCCTTTGGATCGCCCGGCCAATAAAAGCCTTGGCTTTGCTCACCGCGGACTCGAGGGAAAGTCCGCGGGCCAAACCGGCACAAATCGCCGCAGAATAAGTGCATCCGGTTCCATGTGTCTCCACCCCGCGGATCCGACGGCTGGAAAAAATACGTGTTTTCCCGTTCGGCCAAGCCAGAAAATCCTGTGCCTGATCCAAGCCAAGGTGTCCCCCTTTGACCAAAAACGGCACCTTCCACCTCCGCGCCAGTTCCTGCGCCGCCTCCTTGGCCTCCGCTGGTGTTCTGAGTTTTCTTCCCACCAACCGCGCCGCTTCGTCGAGATTCGGGGTGACCACCGCCGCAAGCGGAAACAACTCCCGGGCCAATGCCCTCTCGGCATCCGGCTTAAGCAAAGCCGCACCGCTGGTCGCGACCATCACAGGATCCACCACCAGTTTGGTCTTTCTACGTCGCCGCATCTCCTTGGCCACACTGCGGATAATGGAGGCGGAAAAGAGCATTCCCGTCTTGGCCGCCTGCACGGGAAACGCCTCGAAGACCAGCCGGATCTGCTCCGCCACCATCGAAGGTTCCACAGCGGTGATTCGGGAAACCCGCCCCGGATGTTCCGCCACCAGGCAGGTCACCGCCGAGGTGCCATAGACCCCGTAGCGCGTGAAAGTTTTGAGATCAGCCTGAATTCCCGCCCCGCCGGAATTATCAGACCCAGCAATCGTTAGGGTGACTGGGACTTTACGGTTCATCGTTGAACCCGGATTTGGGAAATCTGCACGTGGAATATCTCAGGTTTGTTTTTCCTTCCACCCCTTCATAGCCCGATAGGACGGGGGTCTCGATTCTGGCTAGATATGAATCGCGTGGCCGACGGCGGCTTCCGTGGCCTCTTTAATCATCTCCGTCAGGGTCGGATGGGCGTGGATGGTGTGGGCAATCTCGTCCGCGGTCGCCTCCAGGGTCATGCCCAGGCCCACCTCGGCAATCAATTCCGTCGCCTCGGCCCCAATAATATGGGCGCCAAGGATCTCCCCGTGGGGCTCGCCGATCAGAATCTTGACCAGCCCCTCGGAATCTCCACTGGCCACCGCCCGACCGCTCGCCCGATACGGGAACCGTCCAACCTTGAACTTTAGCTTTTTCTCTTTCGCCGCCGCCTCGGTCAACCCGATGCTGGCCACCTGAGGCTGGCAGTAGGTGCAACCGGGGAATACCCCGACTTTCTTGGGCTGGTACTTGGCATCAAAAATTCCGTTCACCGCCTCAATGGCTTCAAAGGAGGCGACGTGAGCCAACCATGGCGGACCGATGATGTCCCCGGCGGCGAACACCCCCGCCATGGAAGTCTTGTAACGGGCATCCGTCTTCACATATCCACGGTCCAATTCCAACTTCACCCCTGTATCCAACGCCCCCTCCAGATTGGCCTGCACTCCAACCGCACAAAGCAAGGCATCCGCCTCGATCGTCTTGGCAGCCTTGCCCCCCAGCTTCACCTTCACCCCGGAGGCCGAGGCGGTCGCACTCTCCATCGCGGAATCTGTCAGGATGGTGATGCCCTGCTTGGCCAGATTCTTGCCCAGGAGATCGGAAATCTCCTCATCCTCCACCGGCAAGACCCGCGGCTTCATCTCCACCAGGGTCACCTTGGTGCCGAAAGAGTTCAGGAAGTAGGCAAACTCCACACCGATCGCCCCTGCCCCGAGAATGACGATGCTCTTGGGCTGTTTCTTCATCTCCAGCGCCTCGCGGCTGGTCATGACCACTTTGCCGTCCACTTTCAGCCCCGGCAGAACCCGCGGCAGACATCCGGTGGCCAAGAGAACATTCGTGGCCTCGATGACCTGACTCTTGCCGTCGGCCGTCCTCACCTTGATCTTGCGATCCGACCCCAATTTCCCTTCCCCCACCAGATAATCCACCTTCTTGGCCTTCAGCAAAAACTCCACTCCCTTGGCAATCCGGTCGGAAACATTTCGGCTTCGACCGATCACTTTGGCAAAATCGAAGGAAACCTTGCCCGTCGTAATCCCATAATCCTCCGCATGCAGGATGTGCTGATACACCTCGGCATTCTTGAGAAGCGATTTCGAGGGAATACATCCCCAGTTTAGGCAGGTTCCCCCCGCCCGCTCTTTCTCAATCACCACAACTTTCTTGCCCAGTTGGGCCGCCCGGATCGCGCCGACGTATCCCGCCGGCCCCCCTCCCAAAACCGCCAGATCGTAGGTCGCCATTTTTTTCCTCCCCTTACATCAAAAGGACGCCAGGGCTTTCCAAAAGCTCCACCAGCGCCTTGAGAAATTCCCCGGCCAATATCCCGTCCACCACCCGGTGATCAGCCGAAACCGTCAGACTCATTCTCTCCCCCGGAACCACAGCCCCGTTTGCCGCCAACACCGGCTTCTTCACCACCGTGCCCACCGCCAGAATGGCCGCTTGGGGAGGATTGATGATTGCCGAAAATTTCTCCACCCCGATCATCCCAAGGTTACTCACGGTGAAGGTTCCCCCCGTATACTCCTCCGGTTGCAGTTTGCCCGCCTTGGCCCGGGCCCCCAGCTCCTTGGCTTCACGCGCCATGCTCCGGAGGTCCTTGGCATGGGCGTTGCGGATCACCGGCGTGATCAGTCCGTCGGGCAGGGCCACCGCAAAGGCCATGTGGACAGACCCGTGCTGGCGGATGGAGGATCCCTCCCACGAAGAGTTCACCGCGGGCACCCGACGCAACGCCTCGACCGCTGCCTTTAAAATGAAATCGTTCACGCTGAGCTTCAGATTGGCCTTGGCCAGTTCCAGCGCCTCGTTCGCCGAGGCCCGCAACTTGTTCAGGGGAGCCGCATCCACCTCACGCTCGACGTAGAAGTGGGGTGCGGTGTTCTTGCTTTCCACCAACCTGCGGGCGATGGCCGCGCGCATCTGCGAAACCGGCTTGGCGGCATCTTGGGCAATCTGCCTTCCACCAAAGATTCCTGCCGAGACGGGGACCGTGCCGCCCTTGGCTCCCTCCACGTCGCGGCGCACGATCCTGCCCCCGGGCCCCGAACCCGCCAAGCGCGTCAGATCAACCCCCTTCTCCACGGCGATCTTTTTGGCCAGGGGCGAAACCTTCACCCTGCCCGACGAAACCGGGGAAGATATAGGGGCAGGTGCGGGTGCCGGAGTGGAAACCGTCTTGGTTGCAGGCGCCGCGGTGGACGGAGCAGGTGCGGTCGATCCGACCGACTCCACTTTTTCCCCCGGCTCACCGATGATGGCGATCCGGCCGTTGATCGCCACTTTCGAACCCTCCGGCGCGGAAATTTGCAGGATCGTTCCCTTGTCGAAAGCCTCCAGGTCCATGGTGGCCTTGTCGGTCTCCACCTCGGCGATCACCTCGCCGGGCTTGATCGTGTCCCCGACCTTTTTATGCCATTTGGCCAGAACCCCTTCGGTCATCGAGGGGCTCAACGCGGGCATGGTGATCTCTTTGGCCATAAAGATGTTTTGAAAGTATGATTATGCCTTCTCCACCCCAAATCGTCGAGCGTGTTTCAACCGCCTGTCATGCGAGGGATTTCTTTCAGCGCCAAACCGGACGGGAGAGCCAGAGCGGGTTCTTGACCCCCTCGCGAAACGCCTTCATCGATTCGGGAGACGACCACATCCGGAGATTACTGTACGTCCCGTCGGCATTCTCCCATCGTTCATTCCAGAAAACCGCCCCCTTGATTCTTGAAAATTCCCGCGGCAAGTCCCTTAAGGCGTCCCTCACCCAGTCCGGCTTGCTTCCCGATTCAGGAAACTCCCCCACGCCAATCTCTGCCAAGAGCATGGGTTTGTCCGGATCCAGCTTGCCCAGATCCTCATAGGCATAGTCGATGCAGTCCCGGAACGAGACCCATTTGTTGTCCCTGAACTGCTTTCCATAAACGCTCATGCCCAGCCAATCCACCACGTCACCGCCCGGATAATACTCCTTCATCAGATTCCAATCTTCCCAGGGAGAGGAATAGTCGTTGGCGTGAAAGACCCACTGGATGTTTTCCGCACCCCGCACCCGGACCCGGGCCACCACGTGGCGGTAACACTTTTTATACAACTCCGCGGCTATGTACCCGGATCCATTCTTTGCTTTTTTATCTCCCCCATAAAAACAGCCTGACCAGGGAAACCAGGTGCCGTTCATCTCCAAGCCCCAGGAAACCAAAAGGGGCTTCCCGAAAGCCTTGGCCTCGTCTGCCCACCGATCGATGTAATCGTCCCACTTGCCCGCGATGATGTTGAGAAGGCTGAACCGGTCCGGCCCACGGTCCTGCATGTAAGGCTCGTCCCAGGGCGACCAATAGATCAACGGAATCGCCCCGTATCCGGAAACCAAATCCGCCTGCTTGCGGGGAAAATTCTGCCGCCCCCAAAAACTGGAAAAGGCAATGATCGCCTGGCTCTTTCCCACCCGCTTGTCGTAGGCGTCGATGGCCTCGCGACTGACCTTGTCCTCTGCATCCCCCCCGTCCAAGTAAGCCCCGAGATAAAGCCCCTTCTCCGGGGCCTGGAGTTTTTTCACCGGTTCCGCACCCGGGGCCAAGGCAGCCAGCCAGACAATCCCGACCGTGTAGATCCAGCCTCTCATGTCAGTTGGGGAAGGGCTTCCCCCTTGGGTCTTTCCAATTTTCGCCAGGAAATCCATCGCCCCGTCACCGTCTTCCAAAGAGCCGCCCAAACCGCCATGGCCAACAGCGGGCGATAGACGGCCCTCATCCAGATCATTTTTCGCAGCGCCCAAAGGGATTCCCCATCCTTGCGCAAGGCCACCGCCACAGGCAGACCATCCATCAGCAGGCTGAAGGCCAAACACCAGGGTAGCCATGCTGCAAACTGCCCCTTCCACAAGGCCCACAAAACGCCCAGATCCACCAGCGGAACCGCCACGGCCAAAAACGTCTGCGTGATCAAGACCGATGGTAAAGCCATCCACCCCAGCCACGGCTGGGAGAAGGAGAACAGCAAAACCCGATGCTTCCAGATCGACTGCAGCGTTCCATACGTCCATCTCCTCCGCTGCCGCAACAAGGCCCCGGGATGGGAGGGCGCCTCCGTGCGTGCCACAGCTTCCGCCGCATAAGCGATGCGCCATCCGTCCCGGTGGAGCGCCAAGGTCAGATCCGCATCCTCCGCCATGGTGTCCTCACTGAATCCTCCATGGGGCTGGAGCGCCGATTTGCGCAGGGCGGAAATCGCCCCGGGGACGACCGTGATGCAATTCCAACGGGCATACGCCACACGGTCCAGATGGAAACCCGCGCTGTACTCCAACTCCTGCAACGCGGGGAGGAACTGGTTGCGGTTCCCTACCCTCACCCGGCCGGACACCGCTCCCACGGAAGAATCTTCCAACCATCGGACGAGGGTGACGATCGTCCCCTCCTCAAATCGGGTGTCGGCATCCAGCGTGACGACCCACGGATGTTGGCTGACCGCCAATCCTCGGTTCAAGGCCGCCGCTTTTCCCTGGTTCGATTGATGCAGAACCGTGAAACGCGCATCCTCGCGGGCCACCTCCCGGGCCAGGGCCAACGTTGAATCGGTCGAGCCGTCATCCACCACAATGAATTCCACGGGCCCCGGATACTTGGTCCGTGCCAGACCGCCCAGGGTTTCCCGCAAAACCCGGGCCTCGTTGTAGGCGGGCAGAATCACCGAAACGCCTTGCGGAGTTTCCAGCTCCCCTCGTGAAATCGACGGGCGGGAACCCCACCACACCATCCCCATGCGCAGCGCCAAAAGGGAGGTAGTCAGGATCAGCAAAGTTCCCAAGCTCCTTTCAAACATTCTCCAGATCCAGAAGACAAAGTGACTGAGCCACGCCAAGGGGGTTTTTTCCGCTGACACATAAGGCATCGTCTCCGCCGGACCCATGCCCAGTAGGGTTCCGACCGTCACCATCTCATCCCCGCGGGAGCGAAGATACCGGATGACTTGGGGTAACGCTTCCACGGTCTGCTCGCGATCCCCACCCGCATCGTGAAAGAGAATGGTTTGTCCATGCGCCCTACCTTCCTTGACGGCTTCAAGAATGGATTCGGCCCCGGGCTTCTCCCAATCTTTCGAGTCCACCGATTGTCCGATCGTCAGATACCCCAGCTGACGGGCGATCCTCAAGGGACGCAGCTCCGCCGCCGTCTGGGGATTGCTGTCCGCATTGTAGGGGGGACGGAAAAACAGCAGGGATCGTCCGGTAATTCCCTCCAGGAGCCGTCGGGTGGCGTTCAACTCCAACCGGATCTGCCCGTCCCCCGCTTGGGACAGGTTGGGGTGCGTAAAGGTGTGATTTCCCAGCTCGTGCCCTTCCTGCAGGATGCGCTGGATCAGGCTGGGCTCAGACTCCGCCTTTTCCCCAACCACAAAGAAGGTCGCGGAAACTTTTTCCCTCCTCAGAATATCTAGGATTTGCGGAGTCCACTCGGGATCGGGGCCGTCATCAAACGTCAACGCCACCTGATTGGGGCGGGATCCGCCGCTGTGAATGACCGAAGCCGGTTGGGGCAACGGATCATACCCGGCCCGCCAATGCCCGTTTTCCATGACCGCTATCGTCCGATGCCCCTCCTTTTCATCGAGGTAAGGTGCCAGGGCGTCTCCGTCCCCCACATCACCGATCGTTCCGGTGGGGCGCACGATGCGCGGCAGATCGGCCATCTGCAGGTCACGTTTCCCTGCCGCCTCAAGGACCTTCCAAATGTCATGATCCTCCAGGCCCAGTTTCCAAAGACCGATGCCTCCAGGAGAGTACGGCTTCAGAATTTCCATCTGATTTGCCAAGGTTACCGCGTCCAAAAACCAGACATCGTGTCTTTGGTTCCCCTCCCGGTAGGCAAAATGGGGCTGATCGGAGTGCCCGGGAGCCTCGATTCTGGGCAAACCGGCCCAGTGGGCCCGGGCCAATGCGTCGTAGAACCCCAACGTCTCCGCCGGTTCGGATCCTTGCGTCCAGTCGTACCCGTGGAGTCCCAGGGATATGACCCACTGCTCGGGATTTCCGTACGAAATCATAGCCTTGAGCCAACCCTCAAACCAATCCAACGAGGCAATCGGCCCGGGCGGATCGAACTCCCCCGTTTCGTCATGCAACATCGCCACCATGCGGTCCGCCTGCCGACTCAACGAGTCGAGGTCAAAGACCTCCAGCTCGCGCCCCACCGGCAAAACCACCCAGAACTCCAGGCCTTTTGCGTGAAGCATCGTGGAAAGTTTCCCGAAAAACCGATTCATCGGGTCCCGCAAGGAAGGGTCGATCTCTCCCCAGTCCACCATCACCCCGTGGGCCCGTATTTCCTGGGCCTGGGCCACCAACTCCTGCACCAGATGGGTCTGCTCTCTATCCGCCAGGCGCAACAACGACTCCACCGGCTCAGGCTCCCTCTTGCCCCCCGCATCATTGGATAACACCGGCATCAGCTGAAGCGTCCTTGGAAGATTCAAATCCTCCAGTTCGTTGGATTGGGGCTCGAGTTTGCTGCCGGTCTCATCCAAGACCCAGCCGGGAACTGCCAGATGGGTCAAGGATTCCGCATGGGCCTTCAGCGAGATTCTGGATCCCTCATCCTCCGGATCCACGAAGCCCAGGCGAATGGGCCCCAGACCCGTGACGGAA
>RHAF01000061.1 GCA_010028775.1 Verrucomicrobiota bacterium
ATCAGTTCCCCACACCCCCCCCCTTGCCCGGCCCGCACAAAAGTTTTCTCCCCACCCCCGCCGGCCAATTCCTCCCTTCTCATCACCCGGATTTAGCCTGACCGAAGTCGTCATCGCCTTGGGCGTGGCCGCGGTCGCCTTCACTTCGATCATTGGGCTTTTTCCCCTCGGACTCAACATGAGCAAGGAATCCTATGAGGAAAGCCAGGCGGCACTTTTGGCCCAGACCATCGTCAGCGACCTCCGCGATCAGCTGACCGGAAACAACTACGCGACCGCCAGACTCCTCCAAGTTGGCTCCCCGAATTCCCCTTACAACTGGGATACGGACAATAATTACTATTCCATCGACACCTCCCTCACCCGGGATAACCCGCAAACCCTCTACGTTGCGTACCAGCAAATGGCCCCGAGTGACCTTTCCAACGGCCAAATTTCCCTCCGCCCTTTCGCTTACTCCCCGACGAAACCCGACTGGTACCTCACAGGCAACCCAGGGGCGATTGCATTGGCTAAAATCTCCCTTTTCGCCACTTTTCGGTTGTCTACGACCGGCAATTCCAATCCCCAACGCGTCGACATCTCCATAGAAACACCCGGCGACTTGTCGGCGGATAAGAGAAAGCAGTTCGTCTTTGCCGGGGCGGTCGCCCCATGAATTCCAGCAGCTACCCCCATCTTCCGGGCGACCCCACTCGCCTCCCAGGCCTTCGTTTTTCACGGATGGCCCACCTTTCCTCCTTCACCTTGATCGAGTTGATGGCCGCCAGCACGGTCCTTTCCATTGTTCTTCTTTTGATGGTGGGCATGCAGGATCAGATGTCCAAGGCTTGGACCAATGCCAACCGCCGCACGGATTCTACCCGCGAGGCCCGGGCCACCTTCCAGGTGCTGTCCTCCGATTTTGCCTTTCCGATTTTTCGCGACCTCACCAATCAGAGCACCAAGGATCAATTGGCCCCCAGCGTGACCAACAGGGGGCTTCCCTTTGTTTGCTCCCTGGATGGAAAGGGCGATATCGGCATCGCCATGCCCAGCCTGCTGCCCAACAGCTCATGCTTTTTTATGGCCGCCTCACAGCGTCCCCCGCCGGGCCAAACCGACGATTTGGCCTTGGTGGGTTACTATGTGGCCCGGGATACTTTCACCAACCTCAACGGTTTCCGTATCGTCAGCTACAACCTCCACCGCTACTGCCGCACCACCAATGAGGCTGCAACCAACCTTGTCAATTGGTTTACCAGCCTCACCGCTTCTTCCCCCAGCGCGGGCACTCTTTTCCCCGCCGTGGATCTTGACCGGGATGACATTTTGGCCAGAAACGTGGCTAACTTCCGCATTCTCATCTACAACAATCTCTCCAAGCCGGTGACCAACGGGATCAACTATGCGAATATCAGCGGGGGTACCAATGGATATCAAGGCAACAAGCTCCAGATATCCATCGATCTTTATCCCGACGATGTCGCCCAAAAGTTCCAGACCGTCGAGACCTGGACGGATCCCGCCAACATTCGCAAGTATTCCCGTAATTACGAATTCCGTATCGACTCAAACAGGAACTAACTGCATGCACCTCCCCCGAAAAAGACCGGAGCAGGCCAGTTTCGCCCTCATCAGTGTCCTGGCCTTGGTCTCCTTGGCGGCCCTCACCGCCACCGCTTTCCTGGCCGCGGCGAGACTCGAGGGACAGGCCACTCGGAGCATTGGGGACAGCCTTCGATTGCAGTTGGCCCTGACCTCAGGCAGGGAATGTGCCATGCAAATTCTGGACAGCGTCGCTGAGCCAAATGTTGGATGGAACTTCGTGACCACCTACTGGAGGGGGACCAACGCAACCGATTTGACCAATGAACTGGGCTACCTCCTGGTCGGCAATGCCGACAGCTCAGCCGGCAATAACCTGCGATGGGTTTACCTTTGCGGTTTCTCCCCGGCGACGTGGACCAATATGGACAACACTATTGTTGAGCCCTTTGTCACGATCAGCAACAACAACTGCCAAGGGTCTTTCTCGAACGATGTGGCCACATTCATGAGGAGCGCGATCTCCTCCAACTGGCCCGCCAACCTCTCAGAGTCAGCCACGAATAGGCTTGGCACGGTCATCCAAATGCTGGGAAATCAGACCTCTCCCCCGGTCGGGTGGGTCTATATCCGCCAAGACATGAGGACCAATCCATCTTCCACCAACACCATCAACGTTCCCGTGGCACGTTTTGCCTTCTATATCCAGGACCTTGGGGGCCTGATCGATGCCGAGCGGATGGGAGGATCCAATGCACGTCCCAGCGGCACGAATCCCGAGGAAATTTCCCTGGCCAATCTGATAGTGGGCGACGTAAGCGCCCCCACCCGGATCGCCGGGCCCGGATCAAATAATCTGGCATCCTACACCAACAAAAGACCCCAATATTTGACCCCCGGGATGATGATGTCGGAAAACGGGGGGATTCTGACCAACACCAATGACCTTCGATATTTTGCCAGCCGGATCCGTCAGGTCACATGGAGCGGATCAAACTGGGATCGGATCCCTGCCGTCCCCCTGCGCACAACCAAGAAAGCCGTCTACTCGAGCAATGCGGGATGGCTCAAGATTGTGCTCAACACCAACACCAACCGGGCAGCCATCATGACCAATATCGCCCAGGCCATCCTCACCAATTACCCCGAATACGCCAACCGGGCAGGGGGGATGAACGGCACCAATTACGCATGGGCCCTGGCCGCCAACATCGTCGGTTACGTGAGCAACAGCGAAACAGCATACAGGCCGCCGGAGACCTATGTGGTTCCCAACGATCCCGCAAACACAACCGTCGTCGGCTATCGGAACTACCCGCTTCCCACGATTCTCTTCGACCGCATATCTGCCGGAGGAGCCAATATCTCGCTGAATTCGTACTGGCAGTTTTGGAATTGCTGCAATTTGACTTCGCCGGCCGTCACTTACGCTTTCGTTTACGATTTCGCGGATACCCTAAATTCACCGACAGCCCGCATCACACCCACCCCCATTATTTCGACGGTGACCATTCCCGTCTTGCCTCCGGGAGCATCGTACGTGGTCAACGCCATCAATCAATCCTTCCCCATAGGGGGCCCGGCGGGAAGCACGGTTTGGATTGACGGTACCGCCGCCGGTAACATCACAACCAACAATCGATTGACTATTTACAGGACGAACAAGACCTCGGCTGCAGATTTGGTTCCCTCAAACGTCATCTTTCAAATGCGCACAGGGTTCGAAAGAAAAGCGAAAAATATAGCCGGTGGAACACCCAGCTGGTCCGGTGGCATGCCAGGTCTCCGATATGACAATGTGGCGGGCACCAAAACGTCCTTCAAAGTGCCACCCTCCGGCGATCCCCGGATGGTGAACTATTTCACCAATAATAGCACCACAGGCTACCTTTCTGCATGCGACTACAATCTGAATGTCGAATGGCAACTGGGCTACGCTCAAACCAAAAACCCCGATCCTTGGACTTATTCGGGAACCCCGGCCAATTCCCCCGATGGACCAAACACCACAAACATTTTGGCCACTGGCAAAACTTTTTCGGACAGTACTTTTCCTGAAGTTGGCACATTTTCCAGTAGCACGCCCAATGTAAAATCCGCCTTGCCAAAACTATCAACCAATTCCTTCTTCACCAACATCTGCGAGCTGGGAAATGTGTTCGATCCCATGCAATGGGTGAGCACCACAATCAATACACCAAGGGGCTGGGTGAACTGCAACATCACCACGAACACCACCTGGCTTACCAACTCCATGTACGGTGGCGGACAAACCCTTAGGATCGGTAGGGCGGAGCACCAGAGGTTTGCCTTTACCAATCTGGGCGGGGACTATTCCGTTCCCAACATGGCCATGTCCGCTGCAGGCCTGCTCGATTTACTGACCTTAACCAATACCTACGATTACTCCGGCAAAATTAACATTAACACCGCTCCTCCGCCCGTCCTGGCCGCTTTGGCCGGCGGGGTGCTTCTGGGCAAAGATGCAAACATGAAAGGCATCTACACAAACTCGACTATGGTTTCCGAGTTCACCAATGGAGTCATGCGCTTCCGGTCTGTTTATCCCTTTCTCACTCCTAGCCAACTGGCCTTTATTTCGGCAAACTACGGAACCAAAGGCTGGACCAACGAGAATGTTTGGCCGGTCAACGCAGTCTTCTCGACCAACCGTTTTGCGAAGACGGATTCAAATGGACAGTTAAGCCTGAATGACGAGGGGGTGGAAGAATGGTTTTCCAAAATTTACAACCTGGCAACAGTCCAAAGCTTCAATTACCGGATCTATGTCGTGGCTCAACTCCTGAACACCAACGGCACACCCAAAGGCACGGTCATGCGCAAATATTACCAGGTTTATCTTTGTAATAATAGCCCTGGGGCCGCCCAAAGTGGGCCCCGCTATCCTGGCGACCTGTTGAAGCCCTCGGTTAGCCGCAAAGTAACCTACGAGGCGTTCTACTAAAACCGATTACAAAGTTGGCGTTTTCCATCAGTTTCATTGCACCAAGAATTTCGGTTTCCCGGTGGCCACCCAGGATCAGGTTGATCCCCAACTCCCGCGCTTTCACCTCGGTCGGGTAATCCGCCTCCCCGGTGACCAGGGTATCCAACCCCGCCCGCACCACCTGATCCAAATCCCCGAATCCGCCCGTTACCACCCCGATTCGCCGGCAGATCTTCGGTCCTGCCGATATCACCCTGATCTCTGAAAGCTTCGTGGCCACACTCCCCCATGGCCAACCTTTGTGCAAGCCCCTGCACCTTTGAACTATCGCACTTCTCTTCCACCTCCCGCCTTCCACTTTCCACCCGATCGCCCTGCCCATGGCCATGCCAAAAGGACTCCTCTTTCCCTTACCCAACCCCAGCGCCCGCACCAAACCGATCGAATTGCCCAGCTCGGGATGGGCATCCAGTGGCAAATGGGAGGAGTAAATTGCCACCCCCAGCTTCTTGGCCATCGCCATCCGCCGGGCCCGGATCTTACGGTCCAACGCCGAATCCCCCCAAAAAATCCCATGGTGAACCACCAGAAAATCAACCTTCGCCTTTCCCGCCCTCCGGATGGAGTCCAAATCCGCATCCACCGCCCAACCGGTTTTTTTTACCTGCCGACCATGCGAAACCTGCAACCCATTCCTTGCCCCGGGATAGTCCCGGAACTTTTGGGTCTCCAGAATCCGGTCGCAAATCCGAGCCAACGCGCTAGGGGTCATGGGGCTATAAAATATCTGAAAACTGGGAAAATAAAACCCGGTAGGGCGGATGGTCTCCATTCGCCGCTAGATGACTTAGCCTTTGGGCCCGATTTTTCCCATCGGCCGATCATGATGATCGCCCCTTGGCAGACATTTCGGCAGGTGACACCCCACCCCGCTAGGAACGCGCATCACTCAGGTTCCGCGCCGGAGGATTGGCATTTTAAGAATAAAAATTCAACATGGACGGCCAAGCATAGCCTTCCCTACCTCATGAATTCCCAACCCTCGATCATCCTCGATCACCCCTCATTCCTTATTGTCGACAAACCGGCCGGTTGGCTTGTCCACCCCACCCGACCCGACGGCACCTTCACCCTGATCGACTGGTTGCGCGATCAATATCAGGAAGAATTCCTCTCGCTGGTCAGCCGCCTTGACCGCGAGACCAGCGGCCTCCTCTTGGTGGCCCGTGGCAAAGAGAACGCCTCTATATTCGGCAAAAAGCAGCAACGTCGAGAAATTCATAAAACCTACCTTGCCTTGGTCCATGGTCGCCCCCCTGAATCCGGCATCATCAACCAACCCCTAGACCGCCTTGGCAAACACCAACCCAGCCGAATCTATATTCGCCAAGCAGTTATCCCCGGCACCTACCCAGCCCAAACCGAATTCAAGACCATGGGAACCCGTACCCACCCAGATTACGGTGAAATCAGCCTAGTGGAGGCCTCCCCGGAGACAGGCCGGCTACATCAAATCCGAGTCCATTTTGATTTCATCGGGTTTCCAGTACTAAATGACAAGATTTATGGCAAAAATGACCAGTTTTTCATAGACTATATCGATAAAGACAGTCGTAATGACAGTGAAACCGCCCGCCACAGCTTACATTCATCGAAATTAGCCTTCTCTTTCGGGTCAGAAAATATACTTCAAGAGACTGGGCTGCCTGACGATTTGGCTGAAATTTGGAATACGGCGAAACCTAACGGGCATTCCCTTCTCAAACCAGATAACTGGTAGGGCGCCCGCCTAGCACGATGTTTTAGGGTCAAGCGCCCAGCCAGGTGCCCTCATCGAGAGCCCCCTACCTTAGCTTAGATCATTAGAGGCTCGATGCAGGTAGGGGCGATTATTCCTAATCGCCCGGTCGATCGCTTGAAATCTTTCGACCTGCCAATCGCCTGACCAGGACCAGGAGCCTTACTTAAGTCTCCTACCCAAATTCTAGACTTACCGAAATCCAAACCTTAATCCTAATCTTAATCCTCATCCAACAATGCCCTTCCCCGTCTACCGCCTGCCTCCCTTCAAGGTCGACAAGGTCATGCTGGCCACCGCCGAGACGATCGACTGGGGCCTCAAACTTCTCGGCGTCCCAACCCTCTGGAAAGAAACCAGGGGCCAAGGCATCAAGGTCGGCGTTCTCGACACCGGCATCGCCTTGGAACATCCCGACCTCGCCCCGGCCCTGCTCGAGAGCCGCGACTTCACCCGTAGCCCCTCCGGCGCCTATGACGCCCAAGGGCACGGGACCCACGTCTCCGGCATCATCGCCGCCCGCCGCAACGCCCACGGTATTGTCGGTGTCGCCCCCGAGTCCATGATCCTCATGGCCAAAGTCCTCAACGACGAGGGGTCCGGCACCTCGCAGGATATCGTGGACGGCATCCGTTGGGCCGTGGAACGCGGCGCAGACATCCTCTCCATGAGCCTGGGTAGTCCCGAGCCCGACGAGGAAATCCATCAAGCTCTCCTCCTTGCCATCTCCAAGGGTGTCTTTGTCATCACTGCGGCCGGCAACGAGGGCCCGGATCTGGATACCGTGGGCTACCCCGCCGGCTTTCCCGAGATGGTGGCCGTGGGATCGATTGACCGGCGCCAAAGGTTATCCAATTTCTCCTCTCGCGGCCGACAAGTCGATGTCGTCGCCCCAGGGGATGAAATTACCTCCTGCTACCCTCCACGCGGCTACGCCGTCCTCAGCGGAACCTCCATGGCCACTCCCTTTGTCTCCGGGGTCGTTGC
>RHAF01000062.1 GCA_010028775.1 Verrucomicrobiota bacterium
GGGCCGGGGAGTCAAAGGCCGCAAGAGCTCGGGAAAGCTGATCGTCCTGCAAAGGTTCAAAGACATCCGGGGCGTCGAGGGGAAGCAGGAGGCCCACGGGGTGCGGGCGGTAAGGGGAGATTGCGCGGAGGGCCAGGGTGAGGTCGAGCCTTGGCCAAGGCCAAGGATCGCCCGCCAAATCCTCGATGGTGATCAGTACGGGAAGGGAGGGGGAAGGCGACGGTGGAGGGCAGGAGGGTAGGCCCAATCCCGACCACGGAACGAGGGAAGTGGAAGCTAATAGACCCAGAGAGCCTGCGGCCACCCAGGCCAGGATTCGGGTGGAAGTCATGGCTTGGTACTAGCCTGAAATTTGCCAATGGCGAAGGCGAACCGGATTGAAAAAGGGGATGGGCAAACTAGGATGTGCTCGTGAGCCGCGGAGCCGTTCATCTCCCCCATGTTTTGCCGGAACAGCAAACCGATCTTTCCGAGGCCTTTGCCAAGGGTTGGCGGGTTTTGGTTTGGAACGATCCGGTGAATTTGATGAGTTATGTGGTCTTTGTTTTTCAGAAGGTCCTGGGCTTTGACGAGACCAAGGCGAAAAAACACATGCTGGAGGTCCATGAGCGGGGGCAGAGCGTGGTGGCGGTCGAAACGCGTGAAAAATCCGAGTTTCTCTGCCATCGGCTGCAGGAGTTCGGTTTGAAATCGACGATTGAGGCCAACCCGGCGTGAGGGTGCTTCGGGAGAAATCGGGGGATCGAAACATTGAACTGGCCGCTCCGGAGGCGGCTCTTTTGCGTCAGGCCTTGGAAAGCACGGCCGAGGGATACCGGACGAATCCCGGGGAGTTGGATCCCATGGTGGGAAATGTTTGGTATGGCCGGGCGGGTTTGCGGGAGGCCGGAATCCGCGGTGAGGATGCCCTTCATTGGATCGAAGGACTGCACGAAGTTCGGTTGGGGCGCGAGAAGTCGACCCAAGAGTGGCTAAAAAAAATGCCGCCTTTGGGTCAGTCTGGGCACTGGCGACTCGCGGCGAGAGAGGTGGATTCCTTTTTGGCCACATTGAACGATCATCGGTTGCGGCGGGCGGCTGAATTTGACCTTGGGGAGGGGGATCTCGAGGTGAGCGCTTTGGAGAAAGCCAAAGGGGACAAAAGGATCGCTTTGGTGGAAATTCACTTTCTTGCATGGATGATGGAAATGATTCTACAATAATAGCTTACAGATAAAATACATCACTTTTCTTGGTTTTTTTCGCCGAAGTGCTAAAGACCTAGGCACCAAATAGCTGTGAAGAAATCCTTCGATCTTATTGTGGTCGGCGCTGGTCCTGCCGGTTGTGCCGCTGCGCGTGCCTTTGCGCTGAATGGCAAGTCAGTCGCGCTGATCGAAGCCGAACCGGAGGGGCAAAACCACAAGAGATTTGCAGGGGAGTGGTTACACCCACAAGGGGTGGGGGCTTTGGAGCAAATCGGCTTTGGATCGATCACCTCTTTGAAAGGTCGTCCCCGTGGGCGTGGATTTGTGGTTTACCCCGGCCATGGCGAATCCCCGGTCAAACTCAACTACGTCGATGGACAGTTGGGCTTAGCCTTTCACCATGGGGATTTGGTCGACGAAATGCGGAAAGTAGTCAGCCAAACTGACCGGGTGACTTTTTTACGCGGAGTGCGGGTGGTTGCGGCGGACGATTTTGGGGTGACATTGGACACGAGTGAGCGTTTGGAGGCCGAAACCATCGTGGGGGCCGACGGTCGATCGAGCGTGATCCGCCGTAGCCTTCGTGGAACCAGCCATCACAAACCCATCTCCGCCATGACCGGCATTCTTCTCCAGGGAGTGAAGGCCCCTTATCCGGATTACGGGCATGTCTTCCTTGGGAAGCCAAGTTTTCTGCTTGGCTATGAGATCGCTCCCTCGACCGTCCGGATCTGTGTGGATGTTCCCTTGAAGTACAAGGCGGAGATGAAGGATCCGGATTGGCTGATTTCCGCCATCCAAGAGACGTTGCCGCCGGTCTGGCGCCAACCTTGCGAAGACCAGATCCGACACGGCCATCTCAGCTGGCAGGCCAACCATTTCCTCGCCCGGGCGGATTATGGAAATGGCCGTCGTGTCCTCATTGGGGATGCCGCAGGCCATACCCATCCTTTGACCGCCACGGGCATCACCAACGGGCTGGTCGATGCGATTGAATTTTCCCAGACTGGGGACTTCCGGACCTTTGCCCGAAGCCGTCGTCAGGCCTGCCGCGTTCCCGAACTTCTTTCCCGCGCCCTCTACGATTGTTTCTCCCGGGACGATGCTTTCTCCAATTCCCTCCGCCGGGCGGTGGTTTCGCTCTGGAGGAACGATGAAAAGGAGAGGGATCGGACGATGGGACTTCTCATGGGGAACCGGCGATCCTTCCTGACGTTTGCCGGTCCCTTCCTTAAGGCTCTCCTGGGGGCCTGGAAAGGCCGGGATCGTTCCACCACCATGACCGCGGATCTTGCTTCCATCGCCAGCTGGATCCGTCTGCCCATGGCTTACGCCATGGCGGGCTGGGTGCGTTCCCGCGCTTAAATTTCCTAAGCCGCCGCGAGGTAGGCGGCAAAAGCCTTCAGGGGAAAGGCCCGCTTGTAGTGGTCGTAGCGGATCAGAGTCGTGCGGTAAAAAAGGCCCGGAATCGGCTGGGGGGGGAAATCTCCGTCAGCTTTCTGCGTTCGGCATAGAAATTCCAGGCCGCGACGCACCGCCGAATCCTCGTGGGAGCCGGTGGCGAGAAGGGCGATGACGGCTAGCGCCGTCGGTTCCACCAAGCCCTTGTTGCTGGGAATCGGGCGGCGTTGCAGGCATGAATCGGGCTGCTCCCCCCAGCCTCCGTCCGGTAACTGTTGTTGGAGAAGGAACTTTCTGCCCCGAACGATGCGGGGGTCGTCGGCGGGGATTCCCGCGGCACGAAGACCGGGAAGGGCGAACGAGGTTCCGTAGTTGAAGCAGATACCCCAAACCGCCTCCCAGGAACCGTCTGGCCTTTGGGTCTCGGTCAAGTAACGGACGCCTTCACGAATCGCACGGGCGACCCGGGCGGTTTCCATTTCGGGAAACTTTTTTTGGATCAGGGCGAGGGCGGAAAGGACGGAGCCCGTGCATTCGGCAAAGGAGTGGTCGACCATGATGTCGGCAAAGACATGGGATGCGTTGAAAATCTCGATCCAGAGGGGGCCGACCACCCGGTCGCAACTGCCCCAACCCCCGTCACGATTCTGGTAACTCAAAATGAAGCGAACCCCGTCCCCGATCGCTTCGCGGGGCGCGGCTTGGGAAAGGAAGGGTTCGGAGCCGACCCAGGCCAGCAGGCTTTCGGCCGTGCAGTCCGCGATCGACCAACCGTTGCGCCTTTCGCTGAAGGGCCATCCTCCCCTGCGGGGCAACCGGTGGTATCGACGGGGATCGGGTAATTCCTCGATCACCTGGTTTTCCATCAGGTAACGGCAGCCTTCCCGAATCATGTTCTGTGGGATCATCTCCGTGGGGAGATGAATGACCCCCTGCAGGGTGAAGGCGGTATCCCAGACCTTGGAGGAGGTGAATCCTTGGCAGGCGGTGTGATCCGGATGTTGCCAGAGATATTGGGGAAGCTCCTCCCAGCTCCGTCGGAGTCGCTCAGGCTGTTTCTCAATGAAATGAACCAGCGTGTTGTAGCAGGCGTTGACGGGGGCTTGGCGGACGTAGTCCGAATGCTCATCCTCGTAGCAGATGTGTTCGTAGGCCAACCGCAGGGCCTGCCGGCGAATCCACGAAGGAATCCATTTTTCGGCATGTCGAACCAAGGAAAGGGAGAGCCGGAGGAGAATGCTTTCCGGGACGATGTGGTCGGTGGGGGCAAGATCTCCTCGATGACGGGGCCAGTGGATCCGGTCATAACCTTGGGGAAAAAGCTCGGTGCGGATGTCCCGCAAAAGCGGATCCAGAGGGGTCTGCCAGCGGCGACCGTAAAAATAGGCCATGGGAAGATAAACCACGCGGACGTAACCGGAGATGTTGATGGGTTGCAGGGGAAACCATTTGGGCAATAGGTAAAGCTCGGGCGGAACCGGGCTGACTCCCGACCAATCATAGAGGTTGAGAATCGATAGGATGAACTTTCCCCAAGCCGCCGCCTTGACGGGGGTGCCCATGCGATGGATCCAATCCCGCAAAAGGGCCAACTCCGGTCGATCGGGCTTTTCCCCAAGGAGGCGAAGGGCGGCGTAGGAGATGGAGCTGGTAAAGACCGCTCCCCGGACGGATTCCTCGTGCAGTCCGATCGATCCGTCGGAAAGTTGGGGTTTGAGTAGTCCGGCCACCAACCGTGTACGCTCGGCATCGGTGACGGGATGTTGGGTGAGGTAGGTGGTGATGGCGTAAAGCGGCAGGAGGAAGTTGGGACCGGTGTAGGGCACGGACCAACTGCCGTCCGGCTCCTGAGTGCGTCTGAGGAAATCCAGGAGGCGCCGGGTGGAATCTGAGACGATTGTTCGAAGATCGGACCCGTTCATGATTCCGAACCGAGTTTGCGGATGCGCTCCGTGGTCTGGAGCTTGAATTCGTCGATCAAACCCGAGACAAAATCCAACAGGGAGGGTGCATTGGGTTCGAGCAAAGGAAGGAGATCGAGCGCCAGCACCACCTCCCCGGCGGAATCTGGAGCATAGGCATCGGCAAAGGTGGCCTGGGCCCGGCGCCGACCGGCGGCGGCCAGGTCATACCGTTTGCCGCCCTTCACTTGGGTTCGGAAGCATCGAAGCAGGGATGGCCCAAAATCCTCCGGGGCGGTGCAAGGGAGTCGGACAATTTTGGAAGGGGGGAGCCAGTCAAGATCCCCCCAAACCTCGCATCCGTAGACCTCCCGGGGTCTTGAGGTCAAGGGAAGTTGGTGTAAGGCGGCCAAGCAGGCTTGAAGCACGGCCCCATGGGTTAGATGCCGATCGGCGGGGTTATGGAGGTATACGACCCGGGGTTGGGCGGCCTCTAGGACTTGTCTTAGTTCGGCGACCAAGGAAGGGCAGGGCGACGGGCGAATGGACGCGCTGGGATACCCGAGTTGTATTACGGCGGCATAACGGCCCAAACGCGCGGCCTGTCTTTGTTCCTCCCGCCGGAGTCCGATCAACTCGTCATCGGAGGTCTTGGCAAAGGGGCCGGTCCGGGGGGCCCCAGCTCCATCCGTGACCACCACTCCCGAGAAACGTTGTGTGGGATGATTCAGGCAAGCGGTGATTCCCGGAAAGGCGAGAATTTCCAGGTCGTCGGCATGGGCCCCGATTCCCAGGTGGGTGGTGGAGGCCAAAATCTCCCGGGGATCCTTCCCCTCTGGACAAAAAAGATCGGCACCCGGTTGGGAAAATTTCACGGGTTAGAGGTCTTTCCTTTTTCGGCAAAGACCCAGATGGAGGCAAAGAGATAGTTGAAGAGGGAGCCGGTGGCCACGGCGACCCCGTTGAGGACGGCGGTCTCCACCGGCCGGTCGGTTTGGATGAAAAACAGGAGAAGGTTGAGGATGGCAATCTGGATCAGGAAGGAGGAGAGCGCGGCCAGGTAATATTGGGCGGCCTGGTTCCACCGGGGGGGCCAACGGCGAAAGGTCCAGGCAGCGTTGAGCAAATAGTTCACTCCGCAACAGATGATCCAGGCACCTACCGCGGCCAGACTGGCCGCGCTGTGGCTTCCCGGATCGATGTCACGAGTTCGTCCCGCCCAGGAGAGAAAGAGAAGAACCAGGAGGGTGTTGAGCAGGGTCCCGACCCCGCCGACCACGCCGAAACGCAGAATCCGTTTCACCTGGCTTTGTGGGATTCCGTGGGAAATCCGTTGCCGCAGTGATTTTGGGTCCCGGGTCATCATGTCCCGACTCTGTAGCGAATCAGGCCGGCCGGCAAACGGGTTGAACGAAAAAAGGGCTGGGTCGTCCAAGGAGTATGGGATACAGCTCCATGCCAGAATATCCTGGGAACGATCTGGAGCCGGAGGCCTTTCGGGCCTTTCGGGAAACCCTCATTATCCGGGGGGAGTTGACCGAGCCCCCCACGTGGTTTCCCTCTTTCCGGGAGTTGACCATGCGGCTCAAGGGTCGGGCGGTGGCGGTGATCCTGATTGAATCGGAACGCGAATTCAGGGATTTGTATTGGAAATGGACGGGAAGAAACGGCGGGCGGGATTTCGTCAACGACCTCATCTTTTCCGACGAGTACGAGCCCGGAATCAAACTGGACCTGCAGGCCGACCGAATGCACCCCACCGTTACGGTGAGCAAAATCGTGCCGGAGAATCTGCACGATCTGGCGGGGCGGGTTTCCGCCTTGGCCGCCTTGGGCCTCTGAGTCCAAAAATCGCCGTTGCGGCTCTGTTTTTCGCCGCCCTCGTCACCCTGAGTCTGGGACGTTCCGGGGAAAGGGTGTCCACCTCGGAGCTCAAGTCGCAAGACGGTCTTTTCACCCATCAGGGGAAACCTTTTACCGGAACGGCTGTGGGGGAGTCCAAGGGCCGAAAATCCGAAGCGGAGTTTTGGGAAGGGCGCATGCACGGCAGATATCGCAGCTGGTATGCCAACGGAGAAAAGGAGAGCGAGGCCTACTTTGAAAACGGAGAACGTGAGGGTGTGGCCCGCCTTTGGAACGAGCAGGGGTTGTTGGTCCAGGAATCGAGGTTTCGAAACGGTCTGTCGGACGGAGATGTCACGGAATGGTATTCGAATGGAAATTTGGAACGACGTTGCGGGTGGCAGACCGGCAAACGAAACGGAAAAGTGGAGACCTGGTACGAAAACGGAAAGAGAAAGGGTATGGGCTACTTTCGAAACGGGGTGAGGGACGGAACCTTCTTGGTTTGGTGGCCCAACGGAAAGAAAAGGGTGGAGAGCAACTACCAGGAGGGGGTGCCTCATGGATGGTGGGTGGAATGGGACGAGGATGGGGACAAGGTGAGGCAGGCTTATTTTGTGAAGGGCAAGGAAGCGGAAAATCCACCCAAGAGAGAGTCTTGAACCGGGCGGTGGCCGAGGTACGATTCCGGGTTCGCAAGCACCCGTAGCTCAACTGGATAGAGTGTCGGCCTCCGAAGCCGAAGGTTGCGCGTTCGACCCGCGCCGGGTGCAGATAGCTCCATCGAACAGGATTGAGCAAGGCGTCAGGCTTCGATATAAGGAATGACCGCTTTTCCGGAGTAGCTCAGCGGTAGAGCGATCGGCTGTTAACCGATTGGTCGCTGGTTCGATCCCAGCCTCCGGAGC
>RHAF01000063.1 GCA_010028775.1 Verrucomicrobiota bacterium
GACCAAATGTCCGGAGTGCGGCGAGGTGATCTACAACCAAGTGCTGAAAAAAAATCTGCAGGTCTGCCCCAAATGCACCCACCACTTTACCCTCGGGTCGCGGGAGCGCCTGGCCTCGGTCTGCGACGGGGGCAAGTTCATCGAGCACGATGCGGGCATGGAGGCCGTGGACGTGTTGCAGTTCAAGGGGGTGGCCAGCTACGCCAGCAAACTGAAGGCCAACCGAAAAAAGACGGGGATGAAGGATGCCATTCTCTGCGGCATGGGAAAAATCGGGGGGCGCGAGGTGTCCTTGGCCGCGCTGGAGTTTGCTTTCCTGGGCGGAAGCATGGGGGCTGTGGTGGGGGAGAAGGTAACCCGGACCATCGAGCGGGGCTTGCAGAAAAAGGCACCGGTGATTGTGTTTTCCGCCTCCGGAGGGGCCCGCATGTATGAGGGGATGTTCAGCCTGATGCAAATGGCCAAAACCAGCGGGGCCTTGGCCAAGCTAGGGGCCGCCGGTTTGCCCTTTGTTTCGGTTCTGACCAATCCGACGATGGCCGGGGTGATGGCGAGTTTTGCCTCACTTGGGGATGTTATTTTGGCGGAACCCCGGGCGATGATCGGTTTCGCCGGTGCCCGAGTGATCCGGGAGACCACGCAGCAAGAGTTGCCCAAGGGGTTTCAGACTGCGGAATTTCTCCATGAGCACGGGCTGATCGACATGATCGTTCCACGGATGGAAATGAAGGAGACGCTGGGCCGCCTCCTCCGCTATCTCTGAAGCAGCGCGATCCGGTTGCCCGGCTGGAGCGCCTGGTCGCCGCGGGAATTCGTCCTGGGCTGGTGAGGATGAAAAACCTTCTCCGGCGGCTCCGACATCCGGAAGAAGGCCTGAATTTCATCCACATTGCCGGGACCAACGGCAAGGGATCCGTGGCGGCGGCCTTGGACTCCATTTTTCGGGAGGCGGGTTTTCGGCCTGGTCTATACACCTCCCCGCACTTGGTGGATTTCCGGGAGAGGATACGGGTTGGTGGAAAAATGGTTGGGACAAGGGTTCTGCAAAAAAATCTTGAGGGGCTGATCCGTGTCCTGAAGAAAATCCCGCCCAAGGAGAGGCCGACTTTCTTTGAGGCAACCACCGCGCTGGCGTTACAGATTTTTCGCCAGGAGAGGGTTGATTTTGTTGTATGGGAAACCGGTTTGGGAGGAAGGCTGGATGCCACCAATGTGATCCTCCCCGAGCTTTGCCTCCTCACCTCGTTGGGCAGGGATCATGAGGAGATTCTCGGCCGGGGCTGGAAAAAGATCGGCAGGGAAAAGGCGGGCATCCTGAAAAAGGGTGTGCCTGTTTTTTCCGTCCCTTGGCCCGCGGCGGCCGCCCGGATTCTGCGGACGCGGGCGAGGAAACTCCGCTGTCCCCTCCGGGTGGTGCGTCGCCTGCCGGCGGGGGTCGGGAGGCCCGGGTTTCATGGACCACATCAACGCTGGAACCTCTCGCTGGCCCGCGAGGCGGGACGATACCTGGGATTTCCCGAGACTTGGATCCGGCGGGGCCTGGCCAAGGCGTCGTGGCCGGGGCGGTTTCAAATTTTGGAAAGCAGCCCAAGGCTGGTGCTCGACGGGGGCCACAATCCGGAAGGGGTGCGGGCGGCTTTGCGGGCTTGGCGGGATCAATTTGGAGCCTACCCCGGGCGAATCATTTTCGGCTGTCTGAAGGACAAACCGGCGTGCGAGATGCTTAGGGAAATGAAAAGGGCCGGGGCAAAAATCTGGGGGGTGAATCTGCCGGATCCCAGGGGGGCCGATCCCCTGCGGTGGCCGATTTTCCCGCAGCGGCTATTTTACCGGGTCCAGGATGCCCTCGAAGCCGATCGGGCGGAGCCGGTTTTGCAGGGGACGCTGGTCATGGGTTCGCTTGTTTTGGCAGGGGAGGTTCTGCGGGTCAGGGGTTGGAGACCCGTGTGATTCAGGCGGTCTTTTTTGACGCGGGAGGAACCTTGTTGCGCACCGCGGAACCGGTCGGGAAAACCTACGCCCGCTTTGCCGAGCATTACGGCTGGAGGGCGGATGCGGAGAGGACGGAAAAGGGTTTCCGTTCCGCCTGGAGCGAAAGAACCACCGGGAACCTGAAGACCGATTCGGTTCTGGGCAGGGAGGGCTGGAAAAAAATCGTGGAGCTTAGCCTGCAGGCCGCCGGAATGCCGGACGAATTTCCGCTGGAGGATTATTTCCACGAGGTGTACGGGCATTTTGCACGACCCGAAGCCTGGCGGGCGTTTCCCGAGACCGAGGGGGTGTTGCGGGCTTTGCAAAAGAAAGGGGTGAAGACGGGACTGCTCTCCAATTGGGATGGCCGCCTGAGGAGCGTGCTAAAGGGATTTCCCTGGTCCGGCCAACTTGAGCCGGTTCTGATTTCCGAGGAGTTGGGTGCCGAGAAACCCGATCCAGTCATTTTCCGCGAGGCGGAGAGAAGGGGAGGCTGGCGTCCCGGCGATTGCGCCCTGATCGGGGACGATCCGGTGAGTGACCGGGGGGGCGCAGAGCGTGCGGGTTGGCGGTGGGCTTTGGTCTCGCGCCCTCAACGCGGGCTGGGGGAGGCATTAGCCTCCCTTGGGATCTGAGCTTTGGGGTCTTATAGGCACGGGAGGATTTTGACACTTTGCGCAAGAGGGCGCATTTTCATTCCAAGCTTTTACGGCTTAATTCCATGACCCAAGGCATTTCCATGATGATTCGATCCTCCATCGGCAGGAAGTGGATTGCGGCGATCACCGGTCTTTTGATGATCGGATTCGTCGTGGTTCACATGCTGGGAAACCTGCAGATGTTTGCCGGGACTCCCGACAAGATCAACCAGTACGCCCATCTTCTCAAATCGATGCCCGGGGTCCTTTGGGCTTTTCGCCTGGGGCTGATCGCGGCCACCGGGCTACACATCTGGGCCACCCTTTCCCTGGCCCGGGAAAACCGGATGGCCAAACCGCAGGGATATGCGGTGGCGGGCAGGAAATCGCGGCTGCAGGTGACCCTGACCAGCGCGACCATGGTGATCAGCGGTTCGATCATCCTCGGTTTTGTGATCTTTCATTTGCTGCACTTCACCGTGCAGATGGTGGACCGCTCCTACCTCTCGATGCAGACGGTCTCCGGCGGGGTGACGATGCCCGACGTTTATCGGATGGTGATCACCGGTTTTTCCAATCCGTGGATCAGCGGGTTTTATCTTCTGGCGATGGCGCTGTTGTTCTCCCACCTGCGGCATGGTGCGGCGAGCGTCTTCCAGACCCTGGGGGTGAGGGACCGGCATCTGGCCAAAATCATCGGCACGGGGGCATGGATTCTGGCAGTGGCCCTGTTTTTGGGCTTCGCTGCCATTCCGATCGCGGTTTTGACGGGGGCACTCAGGCCGTGAAGCTGGATCCGCGCATTCCGGACGGTCCCTTGGCGCAAAAATGGACGAAGTTCAAATCATCGGTTCGCCTGGTCAGTCCCGCCAACAAGCGTAAGTACGAGGTGATCGTGGTCGGGACGGGTTTGGCCGGTGCCTCGGCCGCCGCCAGCCTGGCCGAGCTCGGTTACCGGGTGAAATCGTTCTGTTTTCAGGATAGCCCCCGAAGGGCGCATTCGATCGCGGCCCAGGGAGGGATCAATGCAGCCAAGAATTACCAGAACGACGGGGATTCGGTGCGGAGACTTTTCCAGGACACGATCAAAGGCGGTGATTTCCGCGCCCGTGAGGCGAACGTCCACCGATTGGCGGAGGTCAGCGTCAACATCATCGACCAGTGCGTGGCCCAAGGGGTGCCTTTTGCCAGGGAATACGGGGGAATGTTGGCCAACCGGTCCTTCGGTGGAGCGCAGGTCTCGCGGACTTTTTACGCGCGGGGGGCGACGGGTCAGCAGTTGTTGCTCGGGGCCTACCAGGCGCTCAGCCGGCAGATCGGGCTGGGACGGGTGCGGATGCATCCCCGTCATGAAATGCTCGATCTGGTGGTGGATCAGGGAAGAGCCCAGGGAATCATCACGCGAAACCTGGTCACCGGGGAGTTGCGGGCCCACGAGGCGGATGCCGTGCTTTTGTGCACCGGGGGTTACGGAAACGCCTATTATCTTTCCACCTACGCCCGCGGGTCCAACGCCACGGCAATCTGGCGTGCCCACCGGCGTGGGGCCCTTTTTTCCAACCCCTGCTTCACCCAGATTCATCCCACCTGCATTCCGGTTTCCGGCGACTACCAGTCCAAACTAACCCTGATGTCGGAGTCGTTGCGCAACGACGGGCGTTGCTGGGTGCCCAAGGCCCAGGAGGATCGCCGCCCGGCGGCCCAGATTCCCGAGGGAGAGAGGGATTACTTTTTGGAGAGGATGTATCCGAGTTACGGAAACCTCGCCCCAAGGGACATCGCTTCCCGTGCGGCCAAGCGGGTCTGCGACGAGGGCAGGGGAGTGGGATCCTCGGGTTTGGGCGTGTATCTTGATTTTTCCGAGGCGATCGGTCGTTTGGGTGAGTCCACGGTCCGGGAGCGTTATGCCAACCTCTTCGCCATGTACCATGAGATCACCGGGGAGAGCGCCTATGAGGCCCCGATGCGGATTTTCCCCGCGGTGCATTACACCATGGGGGGATTGTGGGTGGATTATCACCTGATGAGCAACGTTCCGGGGCTGTTCGTGCTGGGGGAGGCGAATTTTTCCGATCACGGTGCCAACCGACTCGGGGCCAGCGCCCTTATGCAGGGCTTGGCGGACGGTTATTTTGTCCTGCCGTACACGCTGGGGGATTATCTTGCCCAGCATAAGCCGGGTGGGGCAAAAAAAGCCTCGGAAACCGAGGCGTTCTGGGAGGCGACCGAGGCGGTGCAGGCCCGCACGAAAAAACTTCTCGGCATCCGCGGGGGAAAACCGGTGAGCGATTTCCACCGCCGGTTGGGAAAAATCCTATGGGATCACTGTGGCATGAGCCGGACCCGAAAAGGGCTGGAGCAGGGGATCGACGCCATTCGCGGCTTGCGGAAGGAGTTTTGGGAAGACGTCAACGTGCCGGGTTCCGGAGAGGATCTGAACCAATCCTTGGAAAAGGCCGGTCGGGTGGCTGACTTTCTGGAGCTGGGGGAACTGATGTGCCGGGACGCGCTGGAGCGTGACGAGTCCTGCGGCTGCCATTTCCGCGAGGAGCACCAGACGCCGGACGGGGAGTGCGCCCGGCGCGACAAGGAGTTTTCCCATGTCTCGGCCTGGGAATACCAGGGAGAGGGGAAGGCGGAGGTGCGGCATGCCGAGCCTTTGGCCTTTGAGGAAGTGCAGCTGGCAACCCGGAGCTACAAATGAAACTGCATCTCCGGGTCTGGCGCCAGAAATCGAAGGAGAGCGGAGGCCATTTCGAAACCTACGAGGCGGAGGGTCTCAACCCGAACATGTCCTTCCTCGAGATGCTCGATGTGGTCAATGACCGGTTGACCCAAGAGGGAAAAGAGCCGATTGCCTTTGATCACGATTGTCGCGAAGGGATCTGCGGTTCCTGTGCCATGGCGATCAACGGCGAGCCGCACGGGCCCAACAAGGGGGCCACAACCTGCCAGGTGTATCTGCGTTCGTTCAAGGATGGGGAGACGCTGACGGTCGAGCCCTGGAGGGCCAAGGCATTCCCGGTGCTCAAGGATTTGGTGACGGACCGCTCGGCATTTGACCGGATCATCCAGGCGGGGGGGTTTGTATCGGTCAACACCGGGCAGGCGCCCGATGCCAACGCGATGCCGATTGGCAAGGAGGAGGCAGAGAAGGCTTTCGATGCCGCCCATTGTATCGGTTGCGGAGCTTGTGTGGCGGCCTGCCGAAACGGATCGGCGATGCTTTTTGCCGCAGCCAAGGTTTCCCACCTGGGTTTGTTGCCGCAGGGGCAACCGGAACGTGCGGAGCGTGTGCGAAAAATGGTGGAGGCGATGGATGCAGCCGGTTTTGGAAACTGCTCGAACCAGTACGCCTGTGAGGCGGTCTGTCCCAAGGAGATTTCAGCCGATTGGATTGCCCGGATGAACCGGGATTACGCACTTTCTTTGGCCCAAAAGCTATAATTCGGGTGGGCTCGGCTAATTTTTAACATTTATCCAAACTTAAACTACTGTCCATCAGCACTATAAGGCTGAAATTATTTTCAGCAAAATCGTCATAATGTGCTAATTTACATTTAGATGCATTCTATCCGGAGTTTCCTCCTCCGTATGGGGCGTTGGCGCTTTACAGTCGCCAAGCTTCCGGTCGTTTCATTTTCTATTCTGTTTTTTTCTTTGGCGGTCCCGGTTTTTGGGAAGCAGGGGATCGATTACCAAATGGCTTTGGGAAATCCGAGTGGGGCCACCACCGATCCCCTGATCCGCACCAATTATCTGATCTCCCGGCCCCAATACATTCTTTCGTACAATGATGATACCCATCAAGCCAACTGGGTAAGCTGGAGCTACTCCCTGGCCGATGACGGCACCCAGGCGCGCACCGATGCTTGGGCGACGGAAGAACTTTTGCCGAGTGGTTATCTGAAAATCGGAACCGCCACCTTTGGAAGTTACAACGGCATTTCCCTGGATCGCGGGCATATGTGTCCTTCGGCTGATCGGACGACCACTTACAACGACAACGCGGTTCTCTTTCGGATGAGCAACATCATCCCGCAGGCAGCCGCAAACAACCAAGGTCTCTGGGCCCAGTTTGAGGACTACTGCCGAGCCTTGGCGACGGGAGGGAACGAAGTCATGATCATTTGCGGACCCTCCGAGTTCACAGGAGGAAGGATCAGCAATCAGATGTCCATGCCGGGATCCGTTTGGAAAATCGCGGTGGTGATTCCCAACGCCACCAGCACGACTCCGGCCAACCAAAGAATCAACACCAGTTGCCGCGTTCTCGCTATCCTGACTCCCAACGTCAGCACCGGTTTGGGGAGTTGGCAAAGTTATCTCACCTCCATTGAGGAAATTGAGACGGTCACGGGATTCAAATTTTTCACCGCCGTGGACGCATCCGTGGCGACCTACCTAAAAAACGTGGTCGACACCGGAACGGGTCCCAACCAGCCCACCGTGATCACCTCCTTCTCCCCCGCCTCGGGCCCGGCCGGCACCACCGTGACCATCAGCGGCTACAATTTTGGAACCACCCCCA
>RHAF01000064.1 GCA_010028775.1 Verrucomicrobiota bacterium
TGCCCGTGCCAAACCACCAGGCCCCTCCGCTCGCGCTGCCCAGTTGGTCGGCCGCATTGGGCGGACTGGAATAAATCTTCCAACTGTTGGCCTCGGGCGCGGTGTAGCTCGGATCCCCCATGTACGATGGCAGGGTGCGACTCAGGTGATGACTGGCCACAATCGCCCACTGATATCCCTCGTCCGCCAAAACATCGATCATCGTCTGGGAGAACGCCATCTCCGTCGGGAAAAATCCCTTGGAATGGTTGGTTACGGACCCCGTGTTCCAGGCCTTGTAGTAAGCCTCCTTGAAAATCTGAATTTCCTTGCGAAAAACCTCCTTCGGCAGAACGGCACCCAGGGAGTGGTGATAGGTGAAGCCCACCAGATCGAGCTTTCTGCTCCCGCCGGAAGTCGTCCAGTTGCGGGCCTCGCGGTTGCCATTCCACCAACCGGTCCCATAACCGAGGGAACTGGCCGCACCCAGGCTGGCCACATTGTTGATCAGGGAGCCCGAGTAACTCATGGCGTAACCACCGCTGTTCACGTTGGCCAGAGAGTTGCGGGGTCCGCCTTGATAGGCATTGATCCGGTCCCCCACGCTGAAAATAGCCGTAAGATCGTTTTCGGGATGGGCAGCACCGGAATCGTAAAGTTGGCCTGATTTCAGATTGATGGAGTCTTGAGCAAACTGAACCCTCTCCGCCTGAGGAGATGCACTCCACTCCGGCCAGTAAATCGGTTGGTGGTTGTGCCAAAAGCGGCTGACATAGACATTGGACGCCCAAGTGCAGGACGACGAACCGCAAACCCCAGCCAAAAAGAATCCCATACAAAGATACCTGCCAAAACGGCGAAAAATCCCATTATACCTCCATAGAAAGGAATATTTCACATCATCAACCTACAGGTGAATACCGTGTTTTTCTACTAGTTTTGGGATAAAATTAAACTATTCAATAAAATGCGTAAAAACCACTTTATACCGTAAAATAAGTTTTTATACCGTAAATTTAATTGACCCCACACCGCCTACTTGTAGTTTCAGTCCAACACAAGGAGTTGTATGAAATGCCCAAAATGTAATACCGAAGAAGACAAGGTGATTGATTCAAGGCCTTGGAAAGATGGCGCGGTCGTCCGTCGTCGTCGCGAGTGCCTCTCTTGCAATTATCGATTCACCACTTACGAAGAGATTGAGCGCGAGGATCTTCGGGCCGTGAAACGGGATGGACGTTACGAACCCTTTGATCGGCGCAAGCTGGTCCTCGGTTTCCAGAAAGCCTGCGAAAAACGACCGGTAAGCCCCGAACTCATTGAAAAGTCTGTCGACAAAATCATGGAAGATCTTGAGCAGAAGTACGGCAGGGAAATTCCTACCACCGCTATCGGGGAGAAGATCATGGACGCCCTCAAAAAAATGGACGAAGTCGCCTACGTCCGCTTCGCCTCGGTCTACCGCCAGTTCCGGGACGTGAAGGATTTTGTCAGCGAAGTCAAAAGCCTAAGTGGCCGATAAATCCAAAAACGACGCCTTGCTCCCCCTGGTTTCCATTCCGGGAGCTTCGCCGACGCGTCTCAACGAGTCGTGGCTCATCATCTCTCTGGAAAAAGCCGCCTCCCGGGCGGGCCACCAGCAGTGGCCCCTGGCCCCGGACGTCGCCCAGGCTGTCCTCTACTACCTGAGGCACGACTTTGCCCGTCCCCAGATTGAACGAGATACCTTGGAACTGATCCTCCGTCGCTCACTTGAGGGCATCGGTTGCCCCGCCATCGCCCGCCACTTCGAGTTGGCCACTTCCTCCCCGTCGATCAATCTGGCCGCCTTGGCCCGGGAAGCCCCACTGGAAATTCTTTTCTATCATCGCCTGGCCTCCTTGGTGGACGAAAAAGTTTCCACCCTCGCCTCCGTCCTGCGGCTCGAAGGCCTCCGCTCCTGCGTTCTCTCCCTCACCGGATCCTCCTCCTGGCGGACCTCCTGCCAGAAGCTGAATGACGAAATCGTTCATTTTATTCGCGCCCGGGCCCAGACCCTGAGCCCCTCCCTCCTCGAACTGACCATCTGGTAACCGGCCCCATGGGCAGGACGATTTTCGAGCGCATCATCGATCGCGAGGTGCCGGCCGACATTGTCTATGAGGACGACCAGGTCTTGGCCTTCCGCGACATCGCCCCTCAGGCCCCGGTTCACATCCTCCTCATTCCAAAAAAACACCACGCCCGCCATGCCGCCGTCCCCCCTGAAGATCATCCCGTCTTTGCCCACCTCTTGGCAGCCGCCCAGCGTGTCAGTCGTCAGCTTCAGCTGGAAAAAACCGGCTACCGCCTGGTGATCAACAACGGCCCGGACGGGGGAGAAACCGTTCCCCACCTGCACCTCCATCTTCTGGGTGGGCGCCACCTTGCCTGGCCTCCCGGTTGAAAAACTTTTTACTCCACCCCTGGTCGGCGGTACTGCTTTGCGCCGCCCTCAGCACCCTGACTGACACCCTTGGAACCCTCTGGTGGGAAAAAAAGGATTTCTCTTTCCTCCTCACCACGATTTTTCTATCCCCGCTGGTCTTCCTCTCCTTCGGGTACGTCGGCCGACACTTCGGCTTGGCGTTGGCCTCCAGCCTGACCAATACCCTGATCGTCGCCGGCCCCATTCTCGTCGGATTGATCCTTCGCCAGGAAATTCGCCGACTCTCCCCCGGCCAAATGATGGGCATGACCCTGCTCGTCGCGGGAATCTTCCTTCTCGCCTGGTGCCGCCCTCCGGCGGATTAAACCAGGTCTTTGTAGAGAATTTTTGAGTTACGCCCGCTTCCCTCGTAGGCGGCTTTTCGAGCGGTCGGCAACATTTCCAGTGTTCCCTCGTTAAAACCGCCTTTGCTTCGCAAATAATTGAAGGCCTGGGTGGATAGGGCCAGCAACCTTTTCATCCCCATCTCCTTGGCCCGGTTCTCGGCGTAGAGCATCAATTTTCTTCCGATACCGGCGTTCTCGTGGCCCGAGGCGACAAACAGGCATCCCATCTCCGCCGTCTTGGCCTCCAATCCGTGAACCGCGACGCATCCAACCATGTTTCCGTCAATTTCAAACACGCTGTAGTCCCCGATGGCCGCCGCCACTTCCCCCCGGGTCCGCCGGACCAACTCCTCGGAGGCGACGGAATTTCCGATCAGCCGCATGATCGACCGGACATCCTTTTTTAACGCCTTCCGGATCTCCGTGTACTCGTCGGCATAAATCATCGTACCGACTCCCTCGCTGGAGAAGAGCTCTTCCAGCAGGGCATCATCCTCCAACCCATTGAGAATATGGGCCCGGCTCACCCCCTCCCGGCAGGCCCGCAGTCCGTGTTCCAATTTCGAAGCCATCTCCCCACTCAGTTCCCCCTTCTTTTTCTTCAGCCAATCCGCCGCCTCCTCCACCGACAGCTGGGCCGGTTTTTTTCCGTTCATCGGCAACTCACCGCCTCCGGTGAGAAAAATCAGCTTCTCCGCCTTCAGCGCCTCCGCAACCTCCAGGGCCACCCCGTCGGAATTCACCCGGTAGGTCCGACCATCCCCGTCCACCCCCATCGGGGGGATCACCGGAATGATTCCGTTTTCCAACAGGGCCTCGAGAAACCTGGTGTCCACCCGTTCCACCCGTCCGGTCCACTGTTGGTCCACTCCTCCCAGAATTCCCGCAGGATGGGCGATGATGGCGTTGGTCACCGCCCCCCTCAGGTCCGCGTCCGCCAAACTTTGCAGGATGTCGTGGCTGTAGGAATTCGCCGCCCGCTCGGAAACCTTCAGGGTGGCCTCGTCCGTCACGCCCAACCCGTCCAGGTTGGACGGCTTCAGTTTCATCTCCGCCGCCATTTTTTTGATCCGGGCGCTGGCACCGTGCACCAGAACCACCCGGATGTTCAGGCTCCGCAAAACGGAGATGTCGAGAAAGAGACTCGCCGCCCGTTCGTCCTCCAGCACGGCACTGTCCACGCTGAGCACGAAGAGCTTGTCCCGGAAACTGGGGATGTAGGTGAGGATCCCCCGGAGATCGGATGCCTTCATACGTAGGGTTTTAGCATTTTCCGGAAGGTTTGGACAAACTTAACTCGCCCCGCTGCACCCTCGCAGGAAAGCCAGATTTTCCCGATCCTCCCGCTCACCCGGCGGCAATTCCCCGATCCGGGGAATCCCGTTCAGCCGACGGTCTGCCAAAAAAGCCCGCAGTCCGCGGGCTCCGATTTTGCCGTGACCGAGATGTTCATGCCGGTCCACCTGCGAGCCGCATTCCGTTTTCGAATCATTGGCGTGCACCACCACCAACGAATCCCACCCCACCCAGCGTTCCATCGCGTCGAACAACCGTTCCCGTCCCTCATTGGTTCGCAGGTCGAATCCCGCGGCAAAGGCATGCGCGGTGTCCAGACAGGCCGCCCGCCGGTTGGCCGGCAACCCGCGTATCAGTTCGCCCCACTCCTCGATTCCGCCTGCCAGGCAGGACCCCTGCCCTGCCGAGTTTTCCAGGGCCAAGCGGATCCGGCCCGTTCCCGACCGCTCCAGCGCTTCGGCAAATCCCTCCACCGCCCTGGATACTGCATGGGCGCTCGACCGGTCCCCCCGGCTGCCGCAGTGCACCACCACCGCCTCCAACTCCAAGAGCTCCGCCCGTCGGATTTCCTCGCTCAGCGAGAGGATGGATTTTTTTCGGATCTCGCCTTGGCCCGCGGTGTTCACCAGGTACCCGGCATGGGCGCACACCCACAGGTTCATCTCCCGTTTTCCCAGGACAAATCCCGCCCCTTCCTCATTCGCCAATTTCCCCATGCGCCACTGACGGTTGCTTTTGACGAAGATCTGGGCGGCATCCTCCCCCAGAACCCGCGCTCTTCCCAGCATCTCGACCAACCCTCCGGCCGTCGAGGTGTGCAGTCCGCAACGATTTCCCCCGTGGGGTGCGGATTTATTTCTTTTCACCATCGAAATTGCGGGGCTTCCAGACCGGATTTTTCAACGAACCGTTTCCCTCGTACTGGAACATCTGGCTGACAAGAAAGAAGGGCACCCCGGCCGGTCCCCGCAAGTTCTGGCGCATGAGGAAGTTCTCCAGCTCGTCTTTGACGATATCGTAAGAGCCGTGCCCGGTCGTGATGACCAAGGCAGACTCGATATCAAGCCGGCTGACCTGCAACTTGCCCTCGCCCAATGCAAAATCCATCTCGGCATTCTGATCGGTCAGGCCCACCCACTCGGCCGGGGCGTTCATCGCCTTCTCAAACGCGCCCAGCCCGGGAAACGATCCGTCCAGAACCTTCAGGTTTCCCCGACCAGTCCACTTTTTCCATTCATGGGAAGCCCCCTCGAGATTGATGGTTCCATTCAGCCTGCCGGTGTAACCGGAGTTGGCAAAATACGTCTGCACCAGTGGTTCAAAATCCACATCATGCAGCACAATTGTTGTCGCCTGAGTCTGGGTCGCCCCGTTCACCACCACTTCCAGCTCGACCTTGCCTCCCATCACTGAGGCCAGGGTATTCGGGACGGTTTTGACCGTTACTTTGCGGCCTTCGATCTCCACCAGCACATCCACGTTACGAAACCGCAAAGATTTTCCGGCCACCGCATATTTCAGGCCCTCCTTGGTTCTGACGATTGCTTTTAAATGGGAACGTCCTTTGGCCTCGAGATCCGCCTTGCCCTCAAGGGTCACATTCGGCCGGTCCACAAATTCATAGGGCTCCATTGTCTTCCTGAATTTTTCACCGAATACCGGCGAGAACTCGCGCACCGGAAGCGTGGACAGGACTCCGTGGAAGACCACCGCGTTGGGCTGTAGGATGTAGGTCAGTTCCCCCGTGCCCGCCCCCCCGCCGGAATGCACCTGCAGGTGCGTGACCTTCAACTCCCCGTTGGCAAAAGCCAGGTCCCCGGACAGATCCGATATTTCCACCCCCTTGTATCGAAAGGGACCCGCCTGGACGTTCCCATCCAAGCGGATAAGATCGGAGGTGGTTCCGGCCCCGGTCACCCGAAGATCAATCCTGGGTGCCTCGAGGAAATCAATGCTGTTCCAGAAAGGCACCGCCGCGGATCCGAACAGGGGCGCGAGTCCCTTGGGATCCAGATCGCTCTTCAGGTTCCCCTTCAGTTCGGCTTTTCCATCGAACGTCAACTGTCCCTCCACGCTTCCTCCGGCCGCCGCCTCCAGCCTCAGTCCTTGGATCATCCAACGTTTCCCGTCGGACACCCAGGGAAAGACAAACGAACGATACGGCACCAGCCCGAGGCGGAACTCCCCGATCTCCAGACGGTTTTGCCAAAGCAAACCGGGAGCCTTGAGCCAATCCACCTCCACTTGGCCGGTAATCTGGGGCGGATTTTGGCAGCGCAACTCACGTAGGGCCATTTCCAAACTTCCTGCCGCGGGGGCGAAAAGGGATAGATCGGCATCCGAGGAATACTCCACCGCCGCACGCCCGCCCTTGAAATCGGCCCAACCCACCATTCCGATGGATCCCCTCTCCAGTCCGATACGGAATTTTTCCAGGCGCGCCGCGCCATCCGCCAAGGTGGCCCGCAGTTCAATCTCCCTGAGCTGAACCCCCCTCCAAACGGCCCGCTGCCCCGTGATCAAAATTTCCGCCTTGCTCATCTCCGGACGCCCGATCTCCACGCTGAATTCCGCTTGAATCTTGGGAGCCGGTCCGCCCAGATCCATCAAAATCTTTTCCAGACTTCGCCAGGTGGCGGCCATCGGCATAACCTGTGGCGCGGCCATCCGGCCTTGTTCCGTGCCGACACGCCCCTGTAGCTCCAGATCAAAACCGAGAACCTGACCCCTCAATCGTTGAAACCGTATCTCCCCTGGGCGAAACTCGATCACGGCCTCCACCCGGCGCGCCTGGGCCTCCACACCCTCCCCCAAAGGCCAGTCGATATGGGCGTCCCGCAAGCGGGCCCCGGACAAAAAAGGCTCCCCTTTTTTCCATGCCCACCAGTTGAGGGCAAGTTCCACTCCGCCGACCCGTAACCGCTCCTCTTTTCTGTCCGCATCCCTGTAAACCACCAAGTCCCTCGCCACCAGCCCTCCCAAGGGGTCAAGGGTGATTTTTTTTGCATCGAC